>DATNPC010001055.1:0-6998 GCA_036703375.1 Allocoleopsis sp. | reverse complement strand
CTGCTCCTTATCGTTGATCCATCTCAAATCCGAGGTTCTGGGGTAACACAAACCCAGAGAGCCATTGATTTGATCAAATACCTTGAGCTAGAGGTGAATGGACTAACACGTCTGGAAGAAACACTAGATGAGCTGGCTTTATTAAAAGATGTTTCTGCTCAAATCAATTCTGAAGTCAAATCAGTTTCTAAATTATCCATTTTTAATTACCCCAACAAAGTATGCAATATCTTGGCGAAGTATGACCTTCATTCACAATCCTGGAGATATGATGGTGATAGTCAGAGATATCTCTGTTCCACTCCCTATTTCAATATAGGAAGTGTAGGTTCCTTTGGATTAGCCAACAATATTGCATTTTATGCTGAATCAAAGCTTGCCCATACCATTCAGATAGTTAAGCTAGTTTTAAATATAAATAATGAATTAACTAAACCAGTAGCATTACAGAAATTTAATAAGCTAACTTTAGCTTTATTTGAAGAATTAAACATCCCCATTCCTGACGGATTAATGCCTTCCATTCATGAGGAAATACCAAATAAGTTTAATCAAGCCTACGGTACAGTAGAGCTAAAAATAGAAAAATACAGAAGAGTTGAGACCTGGAGCGTAATAATCCAGAGTTTAACTGAGAAAAAATACGATGACCTTAGTTCTGAAAGGAATGTAGACTATACTCGACTGCGGAATTTACTGGTAGAAAGGAAGTGGAAGGAAGCAGATGACGAAACTCTCGTTGTCTTGTTCAAAGCAGCAGCACAAGAACACGAAGGTTATCTAGATATAAAGTCTATTGAAACGTTTCCTTGTGCAGACCTCCGCACGATTGACCGTCTTTGGGTAAAGTACAGCCATGGACGCTTCGGTTTTAGCGTACAAAAGCGCATCTGGGAGAGCGTAGTCAGGGAGAGCGTGGGGCTAAAACCTAGCGAGTATTATTATGGAATGGAGTTTCCCGATCGCGTGGGTTGGAGCGTGAACCAAGAATGGTTATTTGAATCAGACCTCACTTATGGGGAGAATGCCCCGGAGGGACACCTCCCGACGTATTGTAGGTTATACGGTCACGGCTGGCAGTTTACGAGAAGAACCATCTCTTCTCTTGCGTCGAGACTTGTAAGCTGTAATATCTAAAGGTTTCAGATTTTTATAAAGATTTGCTACTAAGGCAAATTCCACGAAGTCGCGCTCTTTCTAGCTTTCCGATACCTGGCTTTTCTTGCACCAGCCTTAACTTTATCCGCTAGCCCACCCTGAAATAAATTTCGGGCTAATAGCTAAAGTCAGCTAAAGCTGACTGAATCGAAGTTTTAACCCGTTTTCACGGGTTTGAGCTTTAAGCCGGAACTTTAGTTCACGGCGAGGTGTAAGGTGCGAGATGGATGTAGTGTATTGTATTGAGTTCTTTTGCGATCGCCTAAAATCAGCGGAAGCGATCGCATTCTACCAATGCTATCCAAATTGAGCGATCGCACCTTCTGTCTTTGACTAAACTAGATTCAGCGCTCATTGCATCAAACTGCCATGTCCCTCGCCCAAGACTTAGAAACCTCCCCAGACATCCCCGAAGATGTTATCTTTCCTCCTAGCGATTTATATAGTGACGAGCCGCAATTGGAAAGCTATTTTCATCTCCAGCAAATGCTGCTGCTGCTCAAATGTCTAGATTGGTGGTGGCGTGAGCGGAATGACTATTTTTGTGCAGGTAATCTCACCATCTATTACAGTCCCCGTCAGCGCAAATCAGAAGACTTCCGAGGGCCTGACTTTTTCGTCGTACTAGGAACGGAACGCAAACCCCGTAACAGTTGGGTCGTTTGGCACGAAGATGGAAAGTATCCCAATATTATTGTAGAAATCCTCTCGTCTTCAACAGCCGACACCGATAGAGGCTTGAAAAAGCAAATTTACCAAGACACTTTTCGTACACCCGACTACTTCTGGTTTGACCCGGATACGCTAGAATTTGCTGGATTCCATTTATCAGATGGTGAATACCAACCTCTAAAACCCAATTCCCAAGGATTGTTGTGGAGTCAACAGCTACAGTTATATTTGGGAATTTATCAAAAACAACTGCGGTTTTTCACAGCAGAAGGTGAGCTAGTTCCCACACCGGAAGAGGTAGCCGAACAGGAAATGCAACGAGCTCAACAGGCAGCACAACAAGCCGAACAGGCAGCACAGCGAGCTGAACAAGAAGCGCAACGAGCCGAGCGACTAGCAGCAAAGCTTCGAGAATTGAATATCGATCCGGATACCCTTTAGTAAATCCCTAAAACATTACTCTTCCGGCAAGGGTGGCTAAATACAGTCAGCTTACTGAGGTTCTCGGATGCGATCGCGTCCTACCCACTCATCCCACTCGTCCGAAAAGTCATCATAACTGACACAGTGAAGACCATACCAAGCTTTTTTCACAGTTGCAGAATACCATTCCTCTTCGTATTCCACCTCTACCGCCTCACCCACCGCAAACATCTCCGGTTTGTAAGGACGAATTCGCTCCTCTTCCACCCATTCCTGTTCCCGATCGTAGCCAATATACTGAACTAACGTTTCACCATTATTTCGTTTCAGAATTTTAGCTTTATACCACTCTTCTTCGTACTCAACCTCTACCCGTTTTCCCTCAATCGGTTCAATCTCATCGGATACCGTCGCTAACTGCATCTGGGGGTCAAAATCGTTCAGAGTGAGAAACATCGATTTTTGTTCCTCAATAAACGCCATTTCAAGTTCGGCATAGCGAGCAAAATCATACAATGTCACGATACCATCGCCGTCTAAATCGACCGCTGGATCGCCCAACAGACCTTTATACAACGACTCTGTAAACGTCCACTCCCCTGTTGAACTATTGTGAGAGTAAGCTGACGTGACGCAAGCGTAAGAGAGTTCTGTCTCTCGTTTATTGAGTTCATCAATTAACCCCCCTGAAAAGCAACAATCTGCCAAAAGTAAGACTTTAGCTCCATTAAAGTGGCTTTCAATATCGTCATAAATTGAGGAAATTGACCAATAGTTCTCTCGATCGCCTGAGTTCGCATCGTAATTGATAAAGTAATGTTCACACAACTCAGAATCCCAATCGCCATGACCTGCAAAATACAAAATTAATAAGTCATCTTCGCTCGTATTTGACAATAATTCAACTAAGCGGGTTTGAATTCGCTCTAGAGTAGCCTCTCGATCTTGCAAGTAAACAATCTGTTCATCTGGAACTCCCGTGGAGCGGAAGAAATTGATAAGCTTTTCATCAAAACGTCCCTCTACTGCATCCGGGAAAGGTAGCCAAGTTTCTTCGTGTTCCCATTCAAGAATTCCTACGGCGAAAACCCAAGTTGTCTCCGGTGTCCAATCCTGTTGTTTGTGTTCCACTGTTAAATCTGAACTTGTTGTCTCTAAATTAGCCTAAAATTCCCTAAGATACACACCTATTAGATAAACCAATTACACATGCAAAACGCGATCGCTTTCTTCACATTTTTGGCATTCAGTCATAATTAGCCCTCCTTTACCATCCAAACCAACAAGCTAAGAATTTGCTCGACAGGAGGAAGTGAATAGTCCATTAAATCAACGGTTAGCGTTTGTCCCTCCAACTTCAAAAACCGCCATTGCGTTCCACTCGTCACGCAACCCTATACCGCCTCAAGTGCCTGCTCTTTTGCCTGATTAAATCGCTGTACAGCCACCATTTCTGCAATGCATTGTCCCAGTCCAGATTTCAGATCGGTATCTACAGCGATCGCCCAGGGTATATCTTCTAAAATGGCTAACAGTTTAGGACTAGGAGCGATCGGCTCAATCAAGTCCGGGAAAAATCGGCGTCCTTCAACAGTTTTAAGGTGAAAATCTTGCTTTACCTTGTCGATGCTGAATTGACTATAAGGCATAATATTTTTACTATGTATTTTAGGTAAAATCGTGGCACCTCATCGCCTCCACTACTGAAATTTAGCGATCGCTAGCATTATGCAGACTGCATCAACCCATAGTTGTAGTAGCCACAACGCTGTTGAATAGCAGCCATCACCTGTGGCACATAACTAATACCATACCAATCATAAGAACGCCTACTGTCAGTTTTATACAGCGATCGCGTTAATAAAATTTCAGACAGATGAGGTAGTAATTCAGGAATACCTATTTTCTGTAACGCCATAGCAACTACCGAACTTGACTTAGGGTTGTCTTCAGTAATTAGAGTTATTACGAGAGCAGGAATTGCCGATTTACTGCCAATTTCACCTAAGGCTTGAGCGGCAAATAAACGAGCACCGTCGCCTTTATTCTCTAAAACTCGGATTAGAGCAGGAACGGCAGCATCGCTACCAATTTCTCCCAGTGCAATAATTGCGCGATCGCGAAGCATACAGTATTGACGCTTTACAATCTTAATCAGTGCAGGGATTGCCGCTTCAGAGCGAATTTTTCCTAACGCAGCAGCCGCACTTTCACCGATAGTAGAGTCGGCATCCTCCAAAGCCCCAATCAGAATTGGAATTACAGCTTCACGGTTGATATTTCCTAGCGTCTCAATCACTTTCTGCCGAACTTTGGCGTCTTTATCATCTAAAACTTGTACTAGAAGGGGAACCGTCGCTTCACCGCTAATTGTGCCCAGTGCAACAACGGCACTCTGTTTAACAGTGGAGTTGTCATCTGCTAGAGCTTCGATGAGAGTAGCGGTTGCCGATTCAGAGCCAATCTTTGCCATTGCCTCGACTACTCGTTGCCGAACTTTTGGGTTTTTATCCTTAAATGTTTGAATGAGAGCTGGAATTTCGCTCTCACCGCCAATTTTTCCGATTGCACTCAACGCACTGGTTTTAACATCAGGGTTTTCATCCTTGAGCGCTTCAAGTAAAGCTGGGATTGCAACTTTCGCCTCAATCGTTCCTAAGGCATGGGCAGCAGCAGCACGGACATCAGCATTTTCATCCGTTAAAGCTTCGAGTAAAGCTGGAATGGGGGCTTCAGTGCCAATTTTTCCCAACGCATAAACAGCATTCCTCCGAACCCAAGCATGACTATCTTTCACTGTTGGCAAGAGGGCAGGAATTGCCGAACTCAAGCCAATTGCACCTAAAGCACAGGCAGCTCTAGCCCGAATATCGGAATTTACATCTGTTAAAGCTGGCAAGTGAGCAATAATAGCTGCTTCACATTTGATTTTCTCTAATGCTGCGATCGCTAAAGTGCGAACGCTGACATTATTATGAGTTAATGCTTGGTCCAGAACTGCGATCGCGTTTTCGCTACCGATTTGTCCTAGGGCATGGGCAGCGTTGAAGCGCGCATCAGTGTTCCCCTGTTGTAAATCCCGACTCAACGATGGAATCTCAATGTCTCTAAGGTTTGTTTCTGACACCTCGATAGCAGTTTTGGAACCAAAGTTGTTTTGATGTGCCAAGGTGTTGAGTTCGGCTTTGAGAGGTTCAGGTATATCTAACTCGGCAATTAATGATAGGGCTTGAGCTTGAAACTCTGGTTTGACGCTTCCTACCAACTTTGCCCCCAGCATTAAATCAACTTCTAGGGCTAATCTCACAACCCGCAGCACTTGAGACTCTTCATCGAGTTGCTGTAACATCTGCGCGATCGCTTCTGTCCATTTTAGGTAATTTAAGTACTCGCGTTTGAGCTGGTTATCGCTTAGCCTAGACAGATGCTGGATGAGGTATTCTACTGTAGTCATGGCGAGTTGATGTGGGGAGGATGTTTGGTTCAATGGCTGACATCTATACCTCTGTGTCCTCTGTGTCTCTGTGGTTGATTAAAACAATAGGTATTTTTCGAGCGGTAAGGGAGTAATTTCATTTAGAAACATAGGAGAGAAGAAGAGGAGCTAAAGAGAGATGAACTAATCTTTATCTTTTTTCTCGCGCTCTTTGTACTCTTTGAGCAATTGGGCTACTCGCTTTTGAATTTCGATGTGCCGTGCAACGCCTTCGTAGGCATAGCGATTGTAACCGTTGCGATCGATCAGTTTCTCGATATTGCGAATTCGCTCGCTGGTGTCTGGGTGCGTGGAAAGCCATGCAAAAATAGGGCGATCGCGTTCTTCCTTACCTAGAGTCTTCATCAAGTTATGCAACCCATCTGCTGCATAGCCGCTCGACTCTAAAATCCTTGTGCCGAGATCGTCGGCCTGACGTTCCATATCTCGACTATAGTTGAGAACGATCAGATCGGCAGCCGTGCCTCCATAGGGAACGTACTGCGTGATATTGGCGATAAAATTGCCTTCTGTCATTAACTGAAAGCCGTGAGATAAGACCGCATGAGATAACTCATGAGCGAGTAAACCGGCTAACTCTGCTTCTGATTTCGTCTTGAGAATAGCACCCGCATTGACAAATACTTTACCTCCCGGCAACGCAAAAGCATTGAGTCGGTCGTCCATCACGACATAAAACTCATACTGAAAATCATTTCGCCCCGCTACCGCCGTGAGCTTGTTTCCCAAGTCCCGCACGTAGTTGAGTACCTCTTCATCTTCGAGTTGTGGCAGTTCTCGTTTTGCCTGCTTGGCAACTGACGCCCCAACAGATGATTCTCCCCGCAATAACAACACGGTTGACTCAACGGCTGAAATCGGGCCAAATAAACTGCCTGTAAACACATAGCCGAGAGCGCCTGTAATCGCATTTGCGATCGCATTTCCCCTCAGTTTCCGGCGCAGATGTCGTTTGTACCGGGCTAAATTCTCATCGGCTAACTGCTGAAATTCACTACTTTGGGGATGATTGGGATTAAACAGAGCAAATTGCCGTGCTGCCAGCGATGCTTCTAACCACTCTTCCTGTTCGCCCAGTGCGGCAATTTTCGCTTTGAGTAATTCTGGCTCGTTGGGATATAAATTAGAGGCTTGCTCTAGGACTTTAAGCGCTTCCTCTGGTTGACCGTAGTCTTTGAGTACCTGAGCATAGCGTAAATGACCGGGGATAAATTCTGGCACCTCCTGAATGAGCAACTGAAGCGGTGCC
>DATNPC010001054.1:0-14482 GCA_036703375.1 Allocoleopsis sp. | reverse complement strand
GCAGGTGATTCGCACTCTAGCCTCTAACAACGTGCATCAGGCAGCAGCTTTGGTGATTGATAATCACACCGGGGAAGTTTTAGCCTATGTTGGTTCTACCGATTACTTTAATGAAGCACAATTCGGTCGCAACGATGGCGTTCAAGCACTGCGTCAACCCGGTTCAGCCCTCAAGCCATTCCTCTACGAATTAGCCTTAGAAAATCGTACCATTCACCCCAATACTATCTTGGCGGACGTACCAACTCATTACGCGATTCCGGGTGCCAAGCTGTACAGTCCTACCGATTACAACGAAACCTTTCTCGGCCCCGTGCGGGTGCGCGTCGCGTTAGCCAATTCTTTGAATGTACCAGCGGTGCGAGTTTTGGAGAAAGTGGGCGTGCCAACGTTTCTCAACCGTCTCCAGCAACTGGGATTCGAGCATTTAACTCAACCTCCAGAATATTATGGCTTGGGATTAGCTCTCGGTAGCGGCGAAGTCAGCTTATGGGAGTTGGCTAGGGCTTATGTCACGTTGGCACGACAAGGACAGGCGACGCCACTGGTAACTACTGCTAACTTGCCTTTGTCATCCCCAATCTCGGTTAATGATTCCTTGTTGAAAAGGAACCACAGAGGCACAGAGTTCGCAGAGGAGAGAACGAGAGGAAATCAGGAAGTAAAAGGGGTTTTGGATTCGGCAAGGGGGGGAAATGGTAATGCGGCATGGGCTTTAATTACAGATATGCTCGGCGATGCTCATGCTCGTGCTACGGCATTTGGGGTGGATTCAGTGCTGAGTTTACCGTTTAGTGCAGCGGTGAAAACTGGCACGTCTTCTGATTTTCGCGATACGTGGACGGTCGGGTTTACTTCAGATTACACCGTCGCGACGTGGGTGGGCAATTTCACAGGCGATCGCATGCGGCAAGTTTCTGGGGTGACAGGTGCAGCCCCTTTGTGGAATCGGATTATGTTACACCTACACTCTTCGGTTGAACCTGCTGCTTTTCCCCAACCCAACGGTTTAGTCCAACGACCCATTTGCGCCCTTTCCGGGTTGCGACCGACTCCCGCCTGCCCCTCGATTGTACAGGAATACTTTTATCCCGAAGACCTCGCAGACTACGAACGTCAGTCAGACACGTTCTACCAGATAGCGTCTGCGGGAGGCGATAATTTATCTAATTCTCCATCCTACCGTCTCAACTTACCTCCAGAGTACGATGAATGGGTGAGCATGCAGCGATCGCCTACTATTGTCTCTGGCAAACTGAAAATTTTGTTCCCTCGCAATGGCGACGTTTTCCTCCTCAACGCGGCATCGAGTCCATCCTCATCCAATAAAAATTCTGTCGCCAACAGCGCAAAAGACGCAGGAGCAAAGCTAGAGTTCAAGGTAGCTGGAATCTTAGATGAACCTGTCGAGTGGTGGCTCAATGGTCAAAAGCTAGCCACTAACTCATCCCCTTCACTATTCTGGACCTTGAGTCCTGGCAATTGGACATTGGAAGTCAAAAAGGGAGAACTGTCTGATTCTGTTAACTTCCAAGTGCAAGCCTCGAATTTGCGATCGACGCGTCGAGGTTTCTCGATCGCAAATCCTGCGAAGCGCTTGTAATTCCTGCGGTTATTTATCACTTGAACTCTGACGTCTCTACCGCCACTCCATGTTTTAATTCCCTTGGACAAACACCTGCCCCAGATTCTTCAAAATACCTAAAACTGTATATAAATCATTTCCCCATCAAAGAGGAATTCGCTAAATTTTCAGTCATACGGAGCATTAGTTAGCCGGATTATTTCAACTGGGAAGATGCTTTTCAGCAGCGAGAATATGTTTATGACCAAAGTTCTAATTGTGACGATCATGATAGCTATGTATCTTGCAGCTTTCGTGTTACTGTTTGCAGATACTCTGCCCCTAGGATGGTTGCTCCTTTTGATCGTTCTGCATATGTTATATAGCTGTATTGTTGTTTGGCTGTATGGCTATATGAGGGTAAAAAATATGGGATGCTGGGCTAGTTTTCTTATTCCAATTCTTACAACAACATCAACCTTCGGTTTGGTTATCTGGATTGTCTTTAAACCTGAAGAGAGAATAAGGAATCGGTACTATCGCCATTAGCATAGGCGTTATGAAAGTCTTCAGATCTATACCTAATAAATTTCAGTGTATTAGCTTATGAATCAAGGTAAGAATCGGCACAAAGCATTCACTTTAAATTTAGTGCAGATATGTAGGCGGCTAGGAATATCGTTGATCGGTTCTGCATTCAGTATGGTTTATCTTGCTTGGGCATTATTTCTTCTATCAAAAGCAATGGAAGATGGGTTGAAATGTGGAATTCCAGGAGGCTCTATCATTTCTATTTGCGTAGACTCTCTCCTGTTTGTCGCTGCTACTCTTCCCATTTCTCTTCTAGCTAGTTTTATTGGTATTGAACCAGATTATCTGAATATTAGGCAGTGGTTATTATATATTTGTTTATGTCTAATCCTGGTTTACTTCCTGGGCTTTTACACTCAGAGAATTATTCAATTTTTTATCAATGCCACTAATCGAAATGGGAGACCCTAAGATCGCAAACTATTTCGCGCCCAAAAACGTAGGGTTCTACGATGACCTTGCCGTTAATGAGTATTTGTCCATCATGAATTTGCACAACATCTCCTGGTAAACCGACCACACGTTTAATCAGGTCGTTATGCAGGTTTTGTGCTTCCAGTTCTAGAGAGTTTGAGTGCGATCGCCTATCGTCGTAGGCTGGGTTGACAATTCTAATGAATCTTCTGGCGACAAAGCGACAAGAACACAATGGTTGACGCCTCTCGATCGGACTGAATCATTTGCATCAGAATATCAGCGGCTGCCGTTGCATCATAGGGTGACCAAATCGGATACTCCGATGCCGAAAAGATCGCTTGCAGTTCAGTATCTGGGAGTTGCGCGGCGAGGTGTTTAAAGAGTGATAATCCGATGACGATAAAAAATTGTCAAGATGACACTAATCCGACAACGGTGACAAACAATTTGACGATCGACATTTGAAGATGCCAGGAGGCGGATTTGAACCGCCGACACGAGGATTTTCAGTCCTCTGCTCTACCGACTGAGCTATCCCGGCTTGTGTTAGGCGCTTTATCCTCAGCGCTTAACTAAATTAGCAAACTTTTATGGGTATTGGCAAGCACAAATTAAAAATTTGCTGCAAACTGGATTCACACCTCGTCAGTAGATATGGGAGCGATCGCCTCTACTGCCGCCAAATCGCCCAACAGCAGCAAGGATAGCTTGCAGGCAATCATAGAGGTGCTAAGGTTTTGAGGTACTGCATTGACGATTGACCTGACCCCCTTGATAATCTTGGTGGGGTATTTTTTGCAGACAAGCAGTCAGTTAGGTCGTATCAAAATCTACGAAAACTTGTTTCTTGAGCTTGGTCTGTGCTTGTAAAAGAATGGTTGGCTTGCAAGCCGCCTATTGCCAGAGCCAGAGTGTAAGGCTTTGATGTGACGAGCGTTGCGATCGCTTGTTGAGCTGCGTAGACCAGAAGACCTAAGACTATTGAATAGGTGTGAGGAGAAATCATGCAGTCTAGAGGCTTGTGGCAATTCAGGTCGATTGGTTCAGCTATTTTATGGGTGGCAATTGTTACGTTATCGAGTGAATTAGCAATTGCCGGTGAGGTTCAGCCCTCTAAAAACGGTAACACCTTACCAGAAGCGATCGCGTCACAATCCGTGGGTAGCGATGCAACAGAGACGGGGGGACGGGGAGATGGGGTGACGGGGAGACAGGGTGACGGGGAGACTCCAGGAATGTGGCAGCCCCCTTCCTCTAGCCAGTCTCAACCAACCATGGATAACTACACCCTAGCCAGTGGAGTGTTTGGGGATAGTAGCAAAGCTAATGTACTAGAACAAAATGTACTAGAACAGATCGATCGCTACAGTAACTCTAGTCAGAACATTACGAGTATCTCTGAGTTGGAGACGGTTTCTCCCAGCGATGTCGCGGCAAGGGAAAACAGCGTACTCGAACAGAGCCATCCAGATAGTAACAGCATTAGCGATCGCTCCGTGCCTCAGATTACAGACTCCTCTGGGGCAGGAGATGTTGCTCAACAAGGGAGTGTTGCAACACCAGCCAACAGGCTGGAACAGATCGACCAATACAGCAACGACTTTGGCGGCAACTCTCTCGACCAAGTCACTAACGTTTCGCAACTGCGGGATGTTTCTCCCAATGACTGGGCGTTTGAAGCCTTACGCAATCTCGTGGAACGCTACGGTTGTATTGCGGGCTATCCTGACGGCACCTATCGCGGCAACCGAGCGATGACTCGCTATGAATTCGCTGCCGGTTTAAACTCCTGTTTGCAACAAATTGAGCGACTGATTACCACTAGCACCACTGGTTTTGTTCGCCGCGAAGACTTAGAAACGCTACAACGGCTTGTCCAAGAATTTCAAACCGAGCTAACAGCCTTAGGGGCGCGGGTCGATAAATTGGAAGGGCGCACAGCCTTTTTAGAAGATGCCTCATTTTCAACCACAACTAAGCTAGATGGAGAAATTGTTGTAGGGCTGACAGGCATTATCTCAGGAGACGATATCTTTAGTCAGAAGGTGGATAATGTAGAGATTTTTGGGGGACGAACCCGCCTTAATTTTGAAACCAGCTTTACGGGTCGAGATTTATTGAGAACGCGACTGCAAGCGTTTGGACTGAGAACCTACACGAGCAGAACGCAAACCTATGAGGGCAATTTAGCGTTCGCGGACGAAAATGCGGACAACGATATCAAGCTGGATGCATTAATTTATAGTTTTCCTCTCAGTGAGAGCACGCAAGTCGTCGTGGCTGCCAACGGGGGTAGAGCCTATGATTTTGCCAGTACCGTTAACTTCTTAGACGGCGATGGGGCGTCTGGTGCCTTGACTCGTTTTGGCACCCGAAATCCCATCTACTACTTGGTCGAGGGGTCTGGGGTTGGCATCCGGCAGCAGTTGGGGAATGCTGTAGAACTTAGTCTTGGTTATTTGGCGGGTGATGCTGGCAACCCTGGCGAGGATGGTGGTGTGTTTAATGGGCCTTATGGGGCGATGGCACAACTCCTCTTTAAGCCGAGCCGAAGATTTCAGGTCGCTTTAACTTACATTAACTCGTACAACCGAGAAACGCTTACGGGTAGTCCTTTGTCTAACCCTCGGTCATTTCTGCGTACTCTCTCCAATCAACCTGTCAATCTCAACTTTCAACCTCCAACGTTACCGCCAACTCCTATTGTCTTTCCTGCTAACCAACCCATTCCAGTGGGTACAACTATTCCATCGGGAACCGCTCTGCCTGCTGGCACGAGGATTAACGATTCATTAACATTTCCATTTCCCATTACCATAGGAGTTATCACCATTCCGGCCGGAACCACTGTTCCTGCGGGAACTCGATTGCCTAGACCGGTCACGCTACCCATCGATCTCACGTTGCCAGCGTCAATTACCCTTCCTACGGACTTGACACTTCCTGGCGCAACCACTCCGCCTCGACCACCGATCGTTTTCAACGGTACTGTCGGTGATTTACTCAGTCAGCCTGACTTTGCAGGAATTCCTCTAGGATTTAACCTCGATATTCCGATTATCAGTCACTCTTACGGTTTGGAGTTTTCCTGGCAAGCGAGCGATCGCTTTGTGCTGGGGGGTTGGGTCGGCTATACCGTATCGAGCAATCTCACGACAGGAAATGGACTCTTCAGTCGCGGTAATATTAACACAATCAATGGAGCAATGACCTTGGCATTTCCCGATCTGGGAAAAAAGGGCAACCTGGCGGGAATCATCGTCGGAGTAGAACCATTTGTACTGACCAGCGATATCCAAGTCAACGATAACTTTGTTGATGTATCAACTTTAGATCCATCATTAATTCCAGCCGGTCTAGCCCTGTTGGACTCCATACCCTTTCTGAAGGGAATTACCAACATTTTTAAAAATCCAGACCCTGATGTTTCTGTGCATGTAGAAGCGTTTTACCAAATGCGATTAACCGATAACATTTCGCTAACACCTGGGATTGTGTGGATTACTGCACCTGGTTCGTTGGCCAACAATGCCGACTTAGTGATTGGTACCCTCCGAGCCACATTAACCTTTTAGTAATTCCGTTTCAGCTAATACCACTGGTATCCTGCCCATAAGCCTGCCAAGCTAAATCTACTAGCCCGTTGACAATAGCCGCAGCGACTACAGCACTACCCTTACGGCCTTCAATCCGAATGTGAGGAATCAAGGAGTCTTTGAGCCGGTCTTTAGCCACATCGACATCAACGAAGCCGGAAGGTGTTCCAATGACTAAAGCCGGTTTAATTTCTTCTGCTTCAATTAACTCCACTAGAGCTGTTAACGCGGTTTGAGCCTGACCGACAACAAAAATACCTTCTGGATAGCGTCTAGCTAGGGTTTGGATGCCCCACGCTGCCTTTGTCTTCTCTTTTTGAGGACGCGTTAGCGCCTCCATACTGCAATATACGGGATTTGCAAAGGTCTCTTGAATGCGGGGCGTGATACCCACCTGTACCATTGGCACATCGACCACAATCGTGGTGCGAGCGGCTAGCGCGGCTGCACCGGCCTGTAAAGCACGCTCAGAAAAACGAATCAAAGACTGATATTCAAAGTCAGCTGTCGCGTAAATTACTCGACGCACGATCTCATATTCTGCTGGCGAGAAGACGTGGTCGCCCATTTCGCGATCGATGATTGCCAGACTGTGGGCATCTGTAACATGCCATTCCATGGTTGCTGATTTTAAATGTTTTTGTGATAAATCCAATTACTATATTGCATCTTAAAATGCCACGAAAAGTCCCCTTCTCCGAAAATTCGCTATTTTTTTGGTTTTATGCAGAAATTTAGGGCATCTAGATCGCCTTGGTGCTACGGATAAGATGCCCGTAATTTCCTGGTTAACTCGTTGCCTATGTTTCAGAGGCAGAAGATTGACCAAGGATTGGTGACAAGAAAGCCACTAAGAAGCCAAGAGCAAAACCGATAACATTACGAGCGAGTGGTAACCAGTCAGAGGTTCGTGTCACCACCGGGCCAATGCCGAAGGCAATAAACAGGATGGCCCACAACGGGGAGAAAATCAGCGCCCACTGCCAAGCAATAATTTGTCCCTTTTTTCGAGGGATAGAGGCAAATCCGCAAATAACCCCACCCAAGGTTGACGTAATCAGGGTAAGAATCCACTGTTCCCGTGGTAGACCGGGCACAACTTGGCAACCTCCCTGCACTAGGCAAGTCTTAATAGTATCTATGGCATCAACGATAGACTGGTTTTCACCATGCTCGCGGACGTAGTAGAGATTGCCAAAGCGTGTCTGTAACTCAACCCAGAACGTGCGAGGGAGGAATTGATAAAGATCGTCGCCAACATTGAAGCCCAGAAGGTTTCCACCTCGGGAGTCGGCAATGAGTAAAACACTTTTATCGTTAAGTCCCCAAAAATCTTTTACAGCCCGACCGGGTGTGCGGTCGTATTGAGTCAACACTCGCAGTTTCCAACCCGTCTCGGCCTCAAAGCTTTCCAAATCTTTGATGAGTGCCTCTTCCTGGAGTGACGGCAGGAAGTTAGCTAAATCGATGACAGGCGTTTGCGTATTGGGCAGAAGGTCTGGATTATCGAACGCCTGTGCGGCTGGAGCGATCGCCCAAACTGAGATGGCAAGGAACAATGCCGCCAAGGATACCAGAAGCCGTTTTGGAAAAAGATGCTGCATCGTAAGTGTTTATCAAATCAAGATGTGTGGACTTGTGGGGAAGATTTAAACAAAGGATAAGAAGAGTAAGGACAATCTAAGAGTTTCTTTACACTTGTTTACTTTAGTCTAATATTATCGGGGATCGCAAAGCCTTAAGTGAATATATTAAGCAATGCTGATGAGTTGAGGCATTGTCAGATATCAATGATTCGGCACGACGGCTTAAGGACACAGCAATGCCGCGTCCCTCCTCATGACGGTGAACCGATCGCTGAAGGGAATGGATTCGGGATTTCTCCCGTTTTTGCAAATTCAGTAGGTTAGGGGAGCAAAGCCTCGCCCTCCTAAAACAATGCCGGATCGATAAAATTGGGACACTCTGATGGGTTCGCGTCCCACAATCACCGAATTTACTAGTCTCTGTCTTCCTCGGACGATTCTAAATCTTCGTAAGACCTCGGCGATCGCGATGCGCCTCGAATATCCTGGTATGTGATTTCATCCTCGGTATAGTCGTCATCTGGGTAGTCATCAGCCTCAAGCTCTCGATATCCATTCCTGGTTGCCGAGCGTCCCGTTACTGGATCGAGCAATTCGCGATCGCGAAGCTCTAGTGCTGTTCGTTGAGACGGTGGCAAGCGATCGACTGACTTACGACCAGTTGATGGCTTTGTCCAGGTTTTCCACGCCGCTTTGACGCCTGCCATCACACTACGAGTATTCACCTGTACCTTTCTTGCTTGGTTTTTAGCACTGCTGATACTTTGGTCTACGTTTTGAACCACTTGACCGGCGCTTTTGACACCTTCGCTGACATCATCGGTCAAGTCGCTGATTTCTAGACCCGTCAGACGAATCGCCTCCAACGTTGGAGGCAATTCCCGTCGCAGCGTATCTGCTAGCTTTTCAACACTACGTGCTGCCCGTGCTAACTCTTGCAGGGCTGGCAGTGCGGCGACCAAAACAGCCGTTAAGCTAACAGCTACTAGTAAAATGGACAGTCCTAGCCAAAATAAAGGGTCAATCACCGACAGGTAGCCTACAGTTGATGGTCTTGAACTGACAAGGGTGGCTCAGACGCCACTTCATTCTGAGACTGTCTGAGTTCTATACTTTCCCGTTGCGACGCTTCAATGCCTGCGGCGATCGCTTCTCGCAACCGCGCCAGCGTACCGTCCCAGTTACGCAGGGCAGATTCTGAAAGGCGATCGGCTTGCAGTTGGACGCTGGTTGATAGATCTTCTGCCAACTCTGGTAGCGCTTCAGCGGATTTCTTTAAAAATTGCCGCGTATCTCGACCAGAGCGTGGGGCAATCAGCAAACCCGTTACGGTTCCGATCGCGCTGCCTAGCAGCACACCACCAATAAATGCTCCAGTACTTTTCTTTGACATGTTCTGGTCTCTCTCCTTACACCAATTTTACGCAGATTTCCTGAGGGGTCAGTGAAATCTATCAACTCCTACCTAAGTTATCTGGTCTTGGAACAATCAGGTGGTTCATCTCGATCGCATCTTAATCTTTTAACAAAAATCCGTAGATATTCTCATCGTTGGCTGCTTTAGCGCCGCAGACGTTTCGAGCGTCTCGTTCGTCTCTTCGTGTTTACCGCCTCCTGCTGCTCTGATGCCGCTGTACCGGAGGCAGTTTGAGAACGCCTAGATGCAGTGCGCTGGCGCACTCCAAAGCGTAAAACACGCTGTAGTAACGTTAAGACGGTCAAAGCTTGCTGAACTTGTTGTAGTTGGCGATCGAGTTGCTGATAACGCTCTCGTAGACCGCGAACCCCTAATTGCCCGTTGTAGATAGCCTGAGGCGCACCGTGTAATGTGAGATAGGTGTTGCGCTCAAAGGAGGCCACAACATTTGCCGCAATGGCTAGCGCTCGTCGCAACTTCCACACTCGCCAAGCTACATAGAGGCACAGCAGAGAGATCAGGATATTGATACCTATAACGATTTGGAGCATTTTAGTCCTCTAATCGCGATCGGTGAATCGGGCTTCAAACCGCGATCGGTTATCAGTGGTCAGGTAAAGTCTGGTTAAAGGTTCTGTCTTTTCTAGGATTATCGCCACTGGTTAGATGACTGGGTTTTTAAGGTGGACTTTCCCTAGTCACCGGGCATTACTACTTTCTAGGCGGTCGTGCGTGGACACCACGGATTTGTCTAGTCACGTCCTAGCGGTTTTTCAGGCTGTACCCTATACTTGACATTGTAAGTACGCTTGTAATGCCATGTCAAGAGTTAGAGGAAAACTGTTTCAGGTTCGGATGTCAGAGTACGAATACAAGCAATTGAAACAAGAAGCTGATAGGCAAGGCGTACCAATGGCGGATTTGTTCAGGAAATTTGTCGCCAGTCTACCCAAACCCATTGAAGAGGAAAAGCCGTCCTAGTTAAGGATGGAGTTTTCAACCCAAATTTTCGATAATCTAGCCCACCTTCCTGGACTCAGGGAACGATTTCACTCCCTCTATGGACAGATTTTTAGTTGAATGAGGGTAAACAGTGCGGAACTTTAGAGGTAAGTCGGGGCATTAATCAACTACTAATGGTAGTAATTTAGAGTTAAAAGATCCTTCGTCGGGATGAGGTTTAGTAAGTTCTAGGAGGGAACAATCTTAAGAAATACCAAAAAAGACTGAAAACTTGTTTATTCAGATTTCTTATTACAGCACCAACTCATGAATCCTTCGGTTCCGACTCACCCTTCTAAAACTGACCATATTCTTGTTGTTGATGATTCTCCCGATAATCTATTCCTTGTGCAAACCATCTTAGAAGAAGAGGGGTACGAAATTACTTTGGCCGAAGATGGTCGGAGTGCTTTAGCTCAGATCGAGCAATCCCCCCCTGACTTGGTGCTACTGGATGTGATGATGCCAGAGATGGATGGCTTTGAAGTCACCAAGCGCATTCGTGAAAATCCGAAGTTGCCGTTTATGCCAATTTTGCTGATTACGGCGTCCAATCAACCTAGTGTGGTCAAGGGACTAGACTCAGGTGCGGATGATTTTATTCGCAAGCCGGTAGAATTCGATGAGTTATTGGCGCGAGTGCGATCGCTTTTACGTCTAAAGCATGCCATAGACGAACGCGAGCAAATTGCTCGGCAACGAGAAGAGTTTGTCTCCTGGATGACCCATGACTTACGCACGCCGATTGTAGCGGCAGAACGGATGCTCATGCTCTTTCAGCAGGGAGCCCTAGGAGAACTGTCTTCAGGAATGGAGGAAGCCATCACAACGATGGCTCGCAGTAACCGCAACTTATTAGCAATGGTCAATACCTTGCTAGAAGTTTACCGTTATGAAGCGGGTCGCAAAACGTTGGCGTTCTTGCCGGTGAAGATTCAAGAGGTGCTTGAGGAGGTCATTCAAGAACTGTCCCCGCTAGCGGCTGAGAAAAAACTGGATTTGAAGTATCAGCGTGCAGAGAATGTCAACAGTATCGTCGTGGGCGATCGCTTAGAGCTGCATCGAGTGTTCACCAACCTCATCGGCAATGCTATCAAATTTACAGACACTGGCGCGATTGAGGTGCGTCTGAGTAATGGTCGGCAAGGCAGGAAGTCTGATAGTCTGTTGATTGTCGAAGTTCAGGATACCGGACCTGGCATTACTCTAGAAGACCAAAAGATATTGTTCGATCGCTTTCGCCAAGGTAGCCACAAGCGCTCTGGCAGCGGTTTAGGGTTGCATTTGTCTAAAAGGATTGTAGAAACTCACCAAGGAACGGTTGAGGTCAAGTCCGAACCCGGTAAAGGTAGTTTGTTCATCGTGTCTTTACCCACACAGAAGTCTAGTAGCTAGGCAGGGATTGCGAAGTTGCCAATCAACAAGTCTCCCACCTAGGGGCGAGTCGATCGACGAGTGTGCATGAGAAAACGGAGCGTTTGCTTGACTCGCCTTGCCTGCGATTGTGTATTTTCTAGACACTTCTTAGCGATCTCTTTATATGAATTCATCAACTCTTCATAAAATAGGGGTTACGCCCTCCATCCCTAAACGTAATAATAAGAGTATTAGATGCACCCTGATGATCGAGAGAGCCACGCAAGTGACTCTCTTCTTTGTTTTTTAACAACAGTAAGGCATACTCTAGCCAAACATCAGGCTGAGAGCTTCTGTAAAACTGAGCATCAGGCGAGCGGGGTAGAAGGAGAGAAAATACTTGGAAACTTCCTGCTTTCTTCGGTAGTCTTTCATTTTTCCTTGATACATTGAGAGCTAGACCAGTTCTCGCCACCCCGAGAGTTAGGCGGGAGAAGGATGGCGGTACATCTACTAAGCCGTTAATTTTTTTCAGTCAACACCCTACCCTGGCTTGCGTCCAGGGTTTTCCTCTTGGGCAAGGAGAATTCCCAAAACGTTCTCGGTTTCTCAGTCAGAACCGTGATGAAGCCACCTATAGGGTAGATATGTTGCTATAAGGTGAAATAAAACCAGCTGTCCTAGGGCAAGGCATTATGTCAGACAGTATTCCATTGCGCGATCGCTACTTCGGACTCATTGACGAAATCGTACAAGCTACACTGCAAGGTAAGATTCGCTCTAAAGAGCAGGTCTACCAAAAGCTGTTGCAGGGGATTAGCACTGGCACTGGGGAGATGTTCGATCGCTGCCTAGAGGAGCGCCTAACCACAACTCAGCAGCAGATAGATAATCCCGTCAGCGAAATCAAGCAAGCCAAAGCTACCCGAGCGCTCAGAGCATTAAATACTATTAGTAGTGAATGGAAACGAGCGCAGGAACAAAACCGAACTCAAGATGCGATCGCAAGTGCAGTACAAGCGATTCTGACAGCCCAACCCACCGAACGCTTCACGGCATTAGTCCGAGTCATTGACCCCAACCGGCAACAGGTACTCAACTTTCCGCAGCTAGCTCAGTTAGCAAAAACGCTTCAACAGCAAGCCCAGCAAAGTTCTAACCCAGATAGCGCAGTCGAGATTGGGCAACTCTCACAAGGCATCACGGCAGGTTTAGCCGCTTGGCAGCGGTTGGAAGATCATCTAGTGAGTTGGATTTACGACCAAAGCCAAGGCGCGATCGGATTTGAAGGACTGCCCGAACAGCGGGGGCCTTGGGCATTGTGGGCAAAACAGGTGAGTAGTTCCCTACCGCAGTCGCTGTTTCAAGCGATCGCGCGAAATCAATCGCTCAACGAATGGGCAAACAATCAGTCGAGTCTGGAGTTGGGCGCTTGGGTTGAATTAACCGTGATTCTCCAGTGCTTGCAGCGAGGGTTGGTGATTTGGTTCGACCAAATGGTGTACGACTCCAAGGTGGGAGCAAAGCTGTCGATTTCTACCTTTATCGTTTTTGCCGTGATTTGGTCGCAATTAGCTAATGCTGTCAACCAAGCGATCGCCACTGCCAAGCGGGACGAAATCGTCAATGGTTGTTTTCAGGTTTGTCTACAAATCCTGCGTGCCTTTGCTCAACGAGAATATTTCCCCCTCTACGGGGGTGTGTTTGCATCCTTTAGCGGCAACTCGCTGAGAGATGTGATGAACTACCTAGATGAACCCTTGCGGCGAGTTGAAGGGACTCAAGAAAAAGCGCGAATTTTGACTTTATTAGGCTATTCTCTACGAGCGCAGGGTCAATACGACCGAGCCAACTCCTTCCATCAGCAAGCCTTAGAGATTGCTCGCGACGCAAGCGATCGCGTCTGTGAAATCGCTAACCTCAATCATCTAAGCCGCAACTGTGTCGCGCAAAAAAATTATGAGTCAGCAATTAACTACAGCCAACGAGCATTGATTCTCGCTCGTCAAACTGGAGACAGGCTAGGAGAAGCGAATGCTCTAGCGAATTACGGTTACAGCGAAGTATTTCAAGCCCAAGACACCGAACAGCTCGATCCAGACGTGTATGAAAGTGCGATTCACTACCTGGAACAGGGTTTCCAGTTATCAGAACGCTTGAGCGATGGTCAAAGTCAGGCACTGTGTTGCAGCAGTTTGGGAATCGCTTATGTTGTCGTAGGAAAGCCCCAAGACGCAATTACTTATCTCGAACAAGGGTGGCAGGCCGCTCAATTTTCGGGCGACTTGTACCTCCAAGGCCTTAACCTCGCGTACCTAGCTCAAGCCTTTTACAGTTTGCAAAATCTGGCTCAAGCGATTTACACCGGCAGCTTAGGTGCATATCTCCTAGAACAAATTGGTTCTCAGGATTGGCGTAAACCCGCAGGCTTGCTTACCATTTTGCAGGGTCAAATGGGGGTCGAAGCTTTTCAATCTTTATTGCAGCAACAGCGATCGAAAATAATTCCATTCATTGGTGTGGATGGCTATGACTACATCCCGCAACTGTTGGAAAACTATCGCAATTCAATGTAGCTTGCACCCAAGCTGACATCGTTACCCGCTCATTAGACAAAGATAAAGTCCCGTGAAATGCTGACATTTGTCGAGTCTTGCACGACACCAATCAAATCGGTGCTATTGTAATAGATTGCTGTATCGGTGGCAGAACTACCAGCGCTGAAGTTACCCGTGACGAGGGAGTATTGACTGGAACTGCCACGAACTTCGATTAGATCCTGCGCTGGATTCCAATCGGCAATAGTAGCGTAAGCAGAGCCTTGGTAGGAAACTCCCCAACTGCCGCCCAGGATGAAATAATCCGTTCCGGCTCCACCGACTAACGTATCGTATTCCGTGCCGCCAGTTAAGCTTGTGGAATATCCATTCAGGTAATCAACACCATTGCCACC
>DATNPC010001053.1:0-3907 GCA_036703375.1 Allocoleopsis sp. | reverse complement strand
ACTTGCAGACCTAATTTACACCAGCCGTGACTCCATTGGTGTCAGAGGTCTCCCCATCATTGGGTTACGTCCCAGACCAGGATTTCAACAAAGGCAGGAAGCAAGCTTTACCGAGCAATTACAGCAGTTACATAAACTACTGATTGAACCTATTGCTGACCTTCTGCCGACTAACCCCGATGACCGCGTCATCTTCATCCCTCAAGAATCCCTGTTCCTCGTTCCCTTCAGTGCGCTGCAAGATAAAGATGGCAAATACCTGATTGAAAAACACACTATCCTCACTGCCCCGTCAATTCAGGTATTGGAACTCACTCACGAACAACGCCAACGGGAAGGGGCAAAAAGCCGATCGCTTCTACAGGGAAATGATGCCTTGGTCGTGGGGAATCCTACTATGCCCAGCGTTCCACCAGCTCCAGGGCAACCCGCGCAATCCCTGCCGAGTTTACCCGGTGCGGAAACAGAAGCCAAAGCCATAGCTGATGTCCTTCACACCAAACCCCTCATCGGTAGCGAAGCCACCAAATCAACCGTTGAGCAACTGATGTCCAAAGCCCGAATCATTCATCTGGCAACTCACGGGTTACTTGATGAGTTTAGAGGATTGGGAAGTGCGATCGCGCTTGCCCCTGACTCATCTTATAAAGAAGAAATCGGCAAAGTAAATGGCTTACTCACCGCCGAAGAAATCCTTGACTTAAAACTGAAAGCTGAATTAGTTGTCCTAAGTGCTTGCAATACTGGCAGAGGCAAAATCACCGGGGATGGCGTAATCGGCTTATCTCGCTCCTTAATTAGTGCGGGTGTACCTAGCGTCCTAGTATCCCTCTGGTCAGTGCCAGATGCCCCGACAGCCCAGTTGATGAGTGAATTTTATCAAAATCTTCAAAAGAACCCGGACAAAGCTCAAGCGCTGCGTCAGGCGATGCTGACGATTCTGAAAAATAATCGTAACACCCCCAAAAATTGGGCGGCATTTACCCTCATTGGGGAATCGAATTGATGATTCAAAATCATTGTCTTTTCTGAATAAAGGTTGAATGCGAGAAGTTTGAATTCACAAAAGGTCAGGAGTAAAACCACCCACGATGAGCCATATCAAACGCCGTCAATTCTTACAAGTTGCCGCATCTACCCTGGCAACAATCGGGTTAAGCCAGCTCGATTTTCTCCAACAATCCCATCGCTATGCCCAGGTACTCGCTCAAAGTACTCCTCGCAAACTGGCATTACTTGTCGGCATCAATGCCTATCCCGGTACTCTTGGATTTGGAGCCTTGCATGGATGTCTCACCGATGTGGAATTGCAGCGCCAGCTACTCATCTATCGCTTTGGCTTTAATCCCAATGATATTCATACCTTGACCGATAAGCAAGCAACTCGCCAAGGTATTCTTGAAGCCTTTGAAGAGCATTTAATCCGCCAAGCTAAGCCAGGGGATGTAGTTGTATTTCATTATTCTGGGCATGGTTCCCAAGTTAGTGACCCAGATGGCGATAATCCCGATAAACTGAATGGCACCTTTGTTCCCATCGATGCGTTCCTCCCCAGTGGATTTCCCAACACTGGCGGTGTTGTACAGGACATTATGGGGCACACATTATTCCTACTAATGTCAGCCGTGCAAAGTGAAAATCTTACCGTTGTACTGGATAGTTGTTTTTCTGGTGGCGGCACGAGGGGAAATGTGCGGATTCGCTCTCGCGATGGTGGCGCTCAACTCGAGATTTCTCCGACTGAAAAAGCGTACCAGGAACAGTGGTTGTCCCGGTTAAAGCTGTCGCCTCAAGCGTTTATTCAACAACGTCGGGCAGGAGTGGCGAAAGGGGTTGTAATTGCTTCGACTCAACGCGACCAAACTGCCACCGATGCACCGTTTAATGATTTCTATGCTGGAGCGTTTACTTACCTGATGACGCAGTATCTGTGGGAGCAAACGGGGACAGTGGGGAATGCGATCGCTAATATTACTCGTGACATAAAACCGTTCTCCCGTCAAGTCCCGCTCGCGGATGTTAAGCCTCAAAGCGGGTATGACAGGAAACCTATCTATTTTATTGACCCCCAAAACCCAGCCGCTGAAGCTGTAATTACGGAAGTCACAGGGAATACAGCCAAGTTGTGGTTAGGTGGATTAGACCGGGAAAGTCTGCCAGGATTTAATAAAAATGCCACCTTTACTGTCCTTGATGCCAAAGGGCATAGTGCAGGAAAGGTGATATTGGTATCGCGTCAAGGCTTAACGGGAGAAGCGACAGTACAAGGGACAGCCCAACCCGGTGCCTTTTTGCAGGAAGCGGGACGGGCTATTCGTGGCGATTTGAAGCTGCGGATTGGTCTTGATTCTAGCTTGGAAGGGGATATCAATAGCGCGAAACAGGTGCTGCAAGGGATGAATCGGATTGAAGCGGTGAATGTGCCGTATCCGGGGGAGGTTCAGTACCTGTTGGGTCGGGTAACGGCAGGTGATGGGAAGGGATTATCTTCCCCAAAAGCATTGGGGACACCAGCCCAGACTCTCCCTCCCGTCGGCAGCATCGGCTTATTTTCCCCAGGAAAAGACGAACAACTTCCCGACTCTTTTGGCGAACCGGGGGAAACAATCACCGCCGCTGTCAAGCGTTTAGAACCTAAACTCACCTCACTCTTAGCCGTCCACCTCCTCAAGACGACTCTGAATGCTAATTCATCCCGGTTGAAAGTGGCAGTTTCAATGCTGCCAGAAGCGGGAAAGGAGATGATTGCTGAGGCGTTTACCCCTCGTAGCGGCATCACGAAAGAGAGAGCAACCGGCCTTTCGGAACGGTTAAACCTGGGGACGCCGTTTCAATTTCGGGTAACTAATGAGGAATCTCGCCCCCTGTATCTGACGATTTTGTCTGTTGACCCGACGGGAGGACTGACGGTGCTGTTTCCCCATAGTTGGCGGGCATCAGAGGATGTGACTCGCTTGGATGCAGGGCAAACGCTACTCGTTCCTAATCCTGCAACGGATGATTTTCAGTTGGTTCCGCAAGCGAAAGGGATAGGGGAAGTGTTGATTATTGTCAGTATTACACCACCGAAGAAAGCGCTGTTATCGTTGCAATCGCTGGCAGCCGAACTGAAACAAGAACGCGGGCCCCTGGTTCCGGCTCAACCGATTGAGGTGATTGGGGATTTGCTGGATGATTTGAGTGGGGAACGGGGGATTGGGGCCGTCGAACGAGAGGTGGATACGGCTGAGATGGCAACGCTTTCTCTCACGTTTGAAGTGATTTAGCGCAGCAGACTTGTAGAAAAGTTACATACAGTTCTTCTACAAGTAAGCAACTATCCGATGATTAGCTTGCATTTACCACCACCAATAAAGATATGCGACCCCAACGAATCGGACTTATCGCCCTGCTCACCCTCCTTGCTACTGTAGCGATCGACAATGTTCAATTCATCCAAAATCCCAAATCTAAACTCCAAAGTTCCCAGGTGTTGGCTAAAACCCCGGATGCACGGAAAGCGGAAGCAGATCGACTTTTACAGCAAGGTATGCATCAGTATGATACTAATCAATTTGAGCCAGCATTACAGTCTTTCCAACAGGCACTAGCTATTTATTGGGAAATTAGCGATCGCCAAGGTCAAGCTAATGCGTTCTACCTTCTGGGAAATGCTTACTTGAATCAAGGGAAAAAACAAGAAGCGATTAAGTCTTATCAGCAATCTCTTGCTATCTATCGAGGAATTAGCAATTACCAAGGTGAAGCTAATGTCTTACACAATATGGGATATGCTTGCAACCAGAAATGTTGAATGTTAATAAATCCTCATGAAAATTAGCCCAAAACTATGATAGATTTTGGGCTAAATCTCAATTAATTAGTATTAGCATCCATGATACTTTCGTTTCCGAGGCTTGTCAAAGAC
>DATNPC010001052.1:0-4684 GCA_036703375.1 Allocoleopsis sp. | reverse complement strand
AAGCCTGGTACGGACTATCGGCGTAGAGAACCCTCCGAACCGTAGAGTTAATTCCATCTGCTGCAACAACTAGCTTTGCACGAATTGATGTTTTTGCTAATTGTTGGGAAATCGCCTCTACATTTGACGATGTCGCATCCTCCTGTGTCTGCCTATCTGTCCAATGGGCATAAGGGTTGACTTCTACTCCTAAATCAGATACGCAATCTATTCGGACACAGCCTAACTCCGGCTCATTGACAACATCGATACAACGATGATTGGGTTTAACCCGATCTTGAGGAAGTTGATGTCTTAGGGTTGCCTGTAGATCGTACCAAGCAATAGATACTCGACCCTCTCCATACTCCTTGAACCAATCCTCGTAATTAAGGGAAAATGACCTAATTGTCTGTCCCTTCAAATTTTTTTGAGTCCATTTATGTGAAGCCTTTGAAGGTTTTTGTTCCTGACGTGTTTCGGATATATTTTCAGGCTCAGGCGGCATTTGTTTAGAAAAATTTATACTCTTTTTAATGACTTCTTCGTAAGCTGTTAAATTGATATATTTGAGAGCTTTTAATCCATTAGGAAGAAGATCGATTACTTGACCTACCTGACGAAAAGCCCGCGTTTGATCGATGACTAGAATATTTTGGATACCACGTTGGTGTAATCCAATAGCAGTTGCTAACCCAACGGGACCAGCACCAACGACTACAACATCGTAAATTTCTATAGGAGAAGGAGAGTCAAGGGGGGTATCAACGTTCGTTGATGAGGGTGTATGCATGAGAAAACTTGATTAAAGTTCTGACAACTTGATTATATTTTGCAACAAGAGGAGCGATCTCCTGTTGATTATTACTCTAACTCCGTTCAGCCATGAGGCGCTGAGCTGCTTCGTTTTTTGGAAACTGTCCGCTTGCAAGGAGAAGAAGCCATCGCTCAACTTTATCAGTTGCTTTGTTTGACTAATCGCAGTCCTCCTGGTTTACACTTCAACTAAAGTAGGTAGTAGTTGCGATCGCACTCTTAACTAACCGCTCTGAACCATCCAAACTAGCATTCCGAGAATTTGCTCAACAGGTGGTAGTGGATAATCTGTCAAGTCGATGGTAACTGTATTACTCTCCAATTTGAGGAATCGCCATTGAGTACCACTGCTAACCGAGCCATATATTGTAGAAATCGGACAATTTTTTGCCGCATTAAATCGTTGTACTGCAACCATTTCGGCAATGCATTGTCCAAACCCAGTTCTTAAATCCGCTTTTTTGGCTTCCACAATCACGATCGCAGGCGCTTCAATTTCCAGCACTTCCGGAGAACGACTTAAGAGGAAATCACATATCCCGTTAAGTCCAACTGCCTCATCAACTGTAAAATCTTCTCCAGAAAACAAACTGATTTGCCGCTTTAAAATCCGTCGAACTTCCAGCAATACGGGGTAAATAATCCCTTCTGAGCGTGCCTTTTCACTCGCCAAAGCTGCAAGTGGGAGACTTTCGTCAAGATATGCGGTGAGCGCAGCAGATGGCACGATGGGTTCGGTAGGAGGAAGAAATCGTCCACCTTCGAGTGTTTTAAGGCCAAAAGCCTCTTTAGCTTTGCCAATACTTGTAAACTGACTATAAGGCATAGATCATCTAGAAAGATGCGAGAACTCCATGTGTTGGACGTTAGCAGGAAGCCAACCACGATCGCTATTATTCCAGAATGTCACCTGTCGCAGGTTCACCAGGATAAAAGCCATCCCTAAAAATTTCATCTAACGTATACGGGCAATTCTCTGGGAAGGTTTTTAGCGGTAGATTTGTTTCTCCTACAGCAAAATCTCTACCACTCTCATATATCTTTTGCAATGCTTCCTCAAGATAGGGCTTAAGGCTGGGATTTTCTGCCAATAATTCTTGAGTATCGCGACGCTGAACGCGAATTGTCATCAACCAGCTACGGCTTCGTCGTTCTGGTTGATATTCCCACTTTAACAGATGTCCAATTAACACCTTTAAATGATTTCTCAATTCTGCACGTTGTTGTTTTCCCAACGACTCAATCTCCTCAATTAAATTAGGTAAGTCAAGTTGGTTCCATTCCCGATTTTTGAGAAGTTTTGCTTGTTCCTGTATCCAGGCATAGAAATCAGTCTCATAAAGACTTTGCATTTTTGTTTCCGGTATCTTTCCGGTTGGTGGCGTTTGCATAAAAAGTCAAAACCTGCCGTTGTTTGCTTTATCCTAAAAAATCAGAGCCGCCTGTAATGAAACCACCCTACCCGGATTCTTTACTGAGTAAACCAATGAGAATACCGATCAATATCTCTAACTCTTCTGGAACGCGATACAGCTTGATATCCTGAATAATTTGTCGTTGTTGTCGGTGAAATTCACCAAACCGCCAATCATTCCCAGTGGTAACAGCCCCATAAAGAATCGGTGTATCCGAGTTGGTCCATTGATCCAAGGCAATCAGTTCAACGGCGAGTTGAGTGAAACCATTATCAAGATTCTCTCGCTTTGCTTCAATCACCAGTAAATCTAGAAAATAATAATCCAATGTACCCTTGAGCCAGTCATTAACAGTAATTGGATATTCAACACGGACTCGCTGGTGAGTTTGACGGCAAATTTGCCGAATAATCGGTGCAATCAAAAATTCCCGTCGTGCTTGTTCGCTCGTTATACTGACGTACTGTATTCCGTCTAGAATTTGCTGACGTAGTTCGTTGAGTTCTGGAATTACCCGATCGCTTTTGGGAAGATTTAACAACGTGCGATCGAAGCGACAATCTAAATCCGCTAATATATCCTCAATATCGTAGGCAAGCTCGAAGTATTTAGCAAAGGTATAACTCTCCTCTGGGCGGAGAATTTTTGGGCGCTTCATTTTAGTTACCTCGCGCTTAACGGGTATATTGAGGAGTCATATCAACAACTGAATTTCTGCGATCATCGCTTCGGATTTAGTCAGGACTTATGCAATATCCTTCTGATTAGTCCCCCTAACCCCCCAAGTTTGGGGGGAACAAGATCTAACTCCCCCAGATTTGGGGGCTGGGGGGCGAATGCATAAGTCTTGTTGGGGTCATTGCCACTCTGCCAAAATTGTATCGTTCCTACCCCAAAAACAGCTTATAGGCCGGATTCTTATTCTCATCCCAATAGCGATAACCCAGCGTATCGAGAAAGGCTTGCCACTGTTCCATCTCGTGAGGAGGTACTTGTATTCCCACTACAATGCGCCCGTAATCTGCGCCATTATTGCGATAGTGAAAGACGCTGATATTCCAGTTGGGACTCATGGAACCGACAAACTTCATCAAAGCACCGGGACGTTCGGGAAACTCAAACCGATAGAATAATTCGTGGTGTGCCAGAGGAGAACGTCCGCCCACCATGTGCCGCAAATGCAATTTGGTGAGTTCGTCATCGGTTAAATCTAGGGTTTTGAAACCACAAGCTTCAAAAGTTTGAGCCAGATTTATTGCATCCGTGCGGTTTTGAATTTGCACGCCGATAAAAATATGCGCCTCTTTTTCATCCGCAATGCGATAACTAAACTCGGTAAGGTTGCGTTTACCGAGACAGTCACAGAACTTACGAAGACTACCAGGTTCTTCGGGAATTGTGACGGCAAAAATAGCTTCGCGACGTTCCCCAAACTCTGCTCGTTCTGCCACAAAGCGGAGGCGATCGAAGTTCATGTTAGCACCGCAGGCAACGGCGACTAAGGTTTGTCCTTGGATTTGTTCTCGTTCGACGTAGGCTTTAGCGGCTGCGATCGCAAGTGCTCCTGCCGGTTCTAAAATTGATCGCGTATCCTCAAACACGTCTTTTATCGCGGCACAGGTGTCATCCGTATCCACCAGAATGATTTCATCCACATATTCCTGACACAGGCGGAAGGTTTCTTCCCCCACTTCCCGCACGGCAACCCCATCGGCAAATAAACCCACATTCGACAAGCGCACCCGTTTCCCAGCTTTCAGGGATTGAGACATAGCATCGGCATCGACGGGTTCAACACCAATAATCTTGATTTCAGGACGCAACCGTTTCACATATGCCCCAATTCCAGAAATTAATCCGCCACCGCCAATCGCTACAAAAATGGCATGGATGGGTTGCTGGTATTGCCGCAGAATTTCCATCCCAATCGTTCCCTGTCCGGCAATCACATGCGGATCGTCAAAGGGATGAATAAAGGTTAAGCCTTTGTCTGCCTCCAGTTGACGGGCATAGGCATAGGCATCGTCGTAGGTATCCCCATGCAACACCACTTCTCCCCCACGGGCTTTGACGGCGTCTACTTTAACCTGGGGTGTGGTGACGGGCATGACGATAATCGCTTGCGTTCCTAGCTGACGGGCAGCAAGGGCGACGCCTTGGGCATGGTTTCCGGCAGATGCGGCAATGACGCCCTGTGCTAGCAAATCCGGCGGCAGTTGCGCCATCTTGTTGTAAGCACCTCGCAGCTTGAAGGAAAAGACGGATTGCATATCCTCCCGCTTGAGCAAGAGTTTGTTATTGAGTCGTGCGGATAGGTTTGGAGCGTATTCTAGGGGAGTTTCTTGGGCTACATCGTAGACACGAGCCGTCAGGATTTGTACCAGGTAGTCGCAGAGCATGAGGTGAAGGGGTGAGCAGATGCGGGGTGTAAAGAAAATTTTACTTTACTGGTGGCTCTGAGGTGTGGCTGAGAA
>DATNPC010001051.1:0-15137 GCA_036703375.1 Allocoleopsis sp. | reverse complement strand
GAAACCGGGCAGGGGCACGAATATGTTCTCACACCTGCCGGAGAAGCCCTGCGACCGATCATTGAGGCAATGGGAGTTTGGGCACAACAATGGGGAAGCGAACAAATTGCCCCAGAGGATTTGGATGATGCTTTGTTGATGTGGGGGATGAGGCGACGAATCAATCTTGAGGCAGTACCCGCGCAAAAAATTGTGCTTCAGTTTGACTTTCGTGGGTTAACCAGAGGGCGCAAAACACAGCGCAGTTGGTGGTTGGTAATTGAGGATAGAGAGGTTGATGTCTGTCAGAAAAATCCAGGCTTTGAAGTCAATGTTTTGATAGAAGCCGATTTGAGTGCGTTTACCCATATCTGGATGGGATACACTTCTCTAAATCCCGCTCTCAAGGAAGGAACTGTTGGTTTTGAAGGCGATCGCGATCTGATCCGTCAGGTGCCAACCTGGCTCTATCTCAATGGAGAATGGCGTTATGGTATGGGCATTGATAAGTCCGCAGCACAATTGATGCAGGCTAACAATTATGTTGCAACGAAATGTAATGAAGTCGAGGGTGATTAGTTCAGTCCTGATTTTAGATATCGAGCAACCCGTATCTTTTCTGAAGTTGTAACAGTTTAATTCGAGCTTCTCCGGCATTATCTGCTAAATCGGCAAATTCCAAAAATCGCCGCAACTCTTTTTTGAGCAAATTGCGTTCCACGTCCAGAGTTTCTCGCCCCAAGTCCGGTGGTAAAACGATCGCATCAAACAATGTCGCACGTTGCTTACCAGGATGAGGACGTAAAATTCGCCCTCGTCGCTGAATGAATTGGCGCGGATTGCCGCTACTCGCAAGAATCACAGCCGTTTGAACGGCGGGAATATCCACACCTTCATCCAGACAGCGAATCGCCACCAATCCCTGCAATTCGCCACTTTCAAATTGACGGCGCAACTCTTCCCGTTCTGCCAAAGGGGTTTCGGCCGTGTAGGTGTTAATCCGATAGCCGAGTTCTGCACCTAACAATCGGGTAACAGCAGCTAACTGATGACTACTTTCTTCACTGAGAACCGTTTCTACCGAACCATCGCCGCAGTAAAACAGCGTGTGAGAGGTATCCAGACGCCCCAGCATTAACTGCCGCAAGGCTGTTAATTTGTTGACCGCTGCCCCAACTAGCCGCGAGCGTTGCATTAATAGGGAGGTTAGGGTGTCATGATTCTCGACGTTCGAGCGATTCTCCTCGTCCATCAGTACCCAGCCAATCCGTTTCGTTAATTTGGCATAAGCCCTTGCCTCGGCGTCAGTTAATTCCACCAGGATGGGATAGTAGAGATAGTGAACGAGCGCTCCCTGTCGAATGGCATCGGCTAGCGTGAGTTCTGGCTGCAATACTCGACCAAAGTAATCAAACAAAAAGTCCGTACCCTGTTCGTCAAAATACCGTTCCGGCGTTGCGGATAAGGCGAGGCGTAAGCCAATGTTGCGAGGCAGACTTTGTTCTAAGCGAGGTGCGCCAAGGTTATGGGCTTCATCTCCGACAATTAGCGTCTTTTCGGGAAAGTACTTGAGCTGAGATTGCAAGCCTTCTCCGATTAACGTGGAATTCGTGGTGATGATGGTGAGAAAGGGTTGATTGCCAGCGTGGACGTTGTACAGCTGAGTCGAGAGTTGGCTTTGCCAGTTGCGGACATTCTCGAAGGCTAAGATGGGTCTCAGGTTAAAGTGTTGGCATTCTCGCGCCCACTGAGTGACAAGATGGCGATAGGGGCAGACGACGAGTAAGACTTGTAAGCCAATTTTTTGATAGAGTTCAGTTGCGATCGCTAATGCCGTAATCGTCTTGCCGCTACCTGTCGCCATCTTCAGCGTCCCGCGCCCCTGATTGGCAAACCAGTTAGCTACCGCTTGCTGTTGGTACTGGCGCAGTTGAATGGATGGCGGTAGTTTTGGAATTCCCGAGCATGAGCGATCGCTCATTGATGCATCCAGGTAGTAATTCCCCTTAGCCTCAGCTACGGTAACGAGAGTGCTTGGAGAGTCGTGCCGAGTTTGTCCGAGCAAACTTTCTTCACAAAAGTCCCCGTCTTGACACCACTCTGGAACGCGATCGACATTCTTGGAAAACAACGCCACAATCGGACTGCCCCTGACACGAAACGCTTGCAAGCAATACCCTGTTCTATCAACTATTTCAGAGTTTGCCTAGTCTGAGCGTTGAAGGGCTTTCTTGGCGTCGAGTGCGTCGGCTTCTCTCCATGTCCTGTTCAATCTAGGAGCTTTTAATCGATCCCAGCTTGCTAACTCTGTGAAGGAAAGGGGTCGCAACAGTGGCATCATATTCAATTAGAGTGACTCGATCTTGTTTCAACCAGTAACTATGGGGTTTGCAGACCTGTCAATAGCGGAGATTGCTGCCGAGTATGACCTTCCAGCCGAGGACGTATTTTATCTATGCCAACAGTTGGGAATAACATACAAAACTCAAGAAACCCGTCTAGCCCTGGAGGATGCTAAGGCAATTATTTCTAAAATTTTGTCCAAACAACAGGGTTCAGCCTCACCGCCTAGTAAGGCTGATTTAGCTCAACCGACTAGCGGTGAGCAATAACTTGAGGAAAGTCCAAGAGCTAAAACGTCTTTCCTGTGCTGGAGGAGAAGCTGTTTCCCCTCAGCCATGGTTAGTGGCGGTATCCCTCAACTGGCGGATACAGCGCATAGATCGAGTCGATACTGTGTTGAGCGTCCAATATAAAAGAGCCCAAATTTTGAAGGAGAACCAAGAATGAAGCGATTCATCTTGCTTGCGGTGGCAACTGTATTCTTTGCCTTTCAACTGGCGATAGGAAGCGCATCTGCGGTTGAACTGACCCCAGAAGTTCGCACGGTCAAAGCGAATGAAGCAGGTAAGACAGTTACTCTCAGCCTCGAACAAGTGCAGGAAGGTAAGCGACTATTTAACGATGCCTGTGCTCAGTGTCATGCTGGGGGCAGAACGAAAACTGACCCCAACGTGGGCCTTTCTCCGGATACACTGGCCGGAGCAACACCCCCTCGTGACAGCATTGCTTCCTTGGTGGATTACATGAACAATCCCACCACCTATGACGGGGAAACTGAGATTTCTGAATTACATCCCAGTACAAAGAGTGCCGATATCTATCCAGAAATGAGAAACCTCACCGAGAAAGACTTAGAAGCGATCGCTGGTCATATTCTCATGCAGCCAAAAATCCTTGAAGGCTGGGGACTCGGTAAAGCGTTCTTCTAAGATCGGGATGAATGGCGAGGGGAGATAATTCTCTCCTGACTCGTGGCTCGTGTTCGATGAGTGTGAAGTATCTCTCTCAAATCTTACTTATCCTTACCTAGGTTTTTCTCTGGCCAAGAGAGTGAGTCAGACGGGTAGCGATTTCGTCAATTCCCAATCTCGTCATTCGCTTGCAAGAGACTATCGGGTAACGATAGGTCAGCTTTGAGAGGGACATTCAACAACACTCTTACTAACCACTGACAACTGACAACTGACAGCGCACCCAAATTAAACAGCTCGGCATTATTTTTGTACGATCCCTTAACCAGCCTGTCTGCTGCCAGTCGCTATCGAAGATGAAGTAAAAATGCTGACCAAATTCATTAAAATCAATCAATTTTGGCATTCTTTAGGGCGTCAGCTGTTCTCAGTTCGCTGGCTCCTCGCTACCTTAATAGCTGCCTTTAGCGTTTTTATGGTCAGCTCACCCGCTCACGCTGCGATCGACAACTACGTCAGGCGCTATCTGCAAGCCGCAGAACCCGTAGCTCTTGATGTGGATGGGCAAGGTCAGACAAAGCTGTTCTCCCCGGAGGATCTAACTGAGGGGAAAGAACTGTTCGAGGCACATTGCTTGAATTGTCATGTTGGAGGAGCGACCTTACCAGACCCAGCCGTGTCTCTGGCTCTGAATACCCTAGCTGGTGCCACGCCCCCCCGCGATAATATCAACGGTTTAGTGGGGTTCTTGAGAGAACCCATGACCTATGACGGTAGCGAACCCAGTTTTTGGTGCCGCGAAGTTCCTGAGAGTTGGATGCCACCCGAACAGGTTGAAAAGCTAGCGGCATTCGTGCTAAGGGCAGCTCAAAAAGCTCCAGGATGGGGTACCTCAGAGTTCTAAAAAGCTCATTGAGGAAGCTTTTGCCCAATGGTAAGAACGGTAAAGAGTTGCTCTAAGATATTAATGACAGACTTCAACAGGTAGTTTGGGAGGTGATTGATAGCTAAGGCTTCTATGGGCAAACTCGCTCAAACACTATCAAAATTGCCCATAAAACATAGAGTAACGATCTATGGAAGCAACAGGTTGACGCCACAGCCTTTAATCAAAAAACGTTGACTGGCAAGGCGGATGGAAAAAGCGACAAACGCTTGAAATAACCGTCCTAACTGAGACTCAGTGCAAAAAAATACTGGTCTCTTCCCCAGCTAGGGGCATACATCCAATCTGAAAGTGATAACTTGGGTAACACCAAGAAACCAACACGTTTACGCACGTTTTGAAAGGCAGAAAATGATGAAATTTAAAGCTGCAATTCCACGCAAGCTGGGCTTGCTACTGTCTGCAATCTTACTAGTAGTTGCTAGCTTCGCGTTGTCAGCTTCCCCAGCAGCGGCAGAAACTTACACCATTAAATTGGGTGCTGACTCTGGGCAACTGAAGTTTGTGCCAGACACATTGACAGTTAAGCCAGGGGACACCATTAAGTGGCAGATGAACAAGCTCGCCCCTCACAATGCTGTCTTTGATTCCAGCGCAATCCCAGGTAAAGATGCAGCACTCGCCAAATCTTTGTCCAAAGAAAAGCTATTGTTTTCGCCCGGTGAATCATATGAAACCACCATCCCGAAAGATGCACCTGCGGGAACATATCCTTTCTATTGCCAACCTCACCGAGGCGCTGGCATGGTAGGCAAACTCATTGTTGAATAGTCGTATCTCTCAATTAGTTTGTTAGCATCTAACTAGAGAGTGATAACCAAACCAATGATATCGTTGCCTCTGCTTTAGATGATCTAAAAGCAGAATTGGTAAATTTTTCAATTCCATACTTTTGCCAAGAATAAATCCCTCTATCTCCTAATAGAGGGTTTTTTGTTGAGCATTTCAGCTATCCCTTGTTCCATAAAGCTCATAGAACCATGAACGTGAAATCCCCCTTCGATCGCCTTTTATCTAAAAATCGAGAAGTCACCGTCCGGTTCATAAAATTGCAGACGCCCTACACCTAGATACAATCCGTAAGCTTTTTCACCAGCAGGAAAAGCTGTCACGCCAAAAATATAGACACCACCAGTCCAAGGGTTGCGGTAAGGACGAAGCTCAACCGTGAGCGTTTTCCCCGGTGCTACGGGTGGATCGAATGTGACAGAAATCGTCTTGGTTGTGTCGTCCTCGGTTACGTTTGCGATCGCTAATTTCTCGCCTTTGTGACGTGGCTTCCCTTCAAAGGCACGAGTGTCTTTCAGCTCGAAATCGATATTCTCAAACCCTTGACGCTGACTAATCGTGACGCGTCCCAGCGGTTCGCCCGCATTTTCCGGCACAGAGAGCGTGAAATAGTACCTCGCCCCGATCGTACTAGTGCCGTTATAAGTGGTTTGTGCATCCACTAAGCGAGGTGGCTTTTCAAACGCGACTGTTCCATCAGCTAGCTGAATTGCCTGAATTGACGGCACAGCAACGCCCAAAATGCTAGCAGTCAAGGCTAGAGTCGCTCCGACTATCGTTAAGACGCGCATTGATTTATCACAGGCGATCGCCAGGGCGATCTAAGTTCTAACTTAGTTTTAGCGAATTGGAGAAGAGTTGGCTGCAAAATTGAGTAATATTACTTACTTTATATTCTTTGTTTTTAACAAAAGTTAATACTAAAAATTTCTCTCAATTCTTGCAAATACTTTTTAAATTGATGCCAGCTTTATTGAAAAAATACTTCATGTTTTATGCCAACACTATTCGCTAAGCTGAAAGTAGGACAGAAAGCTAGAGGGAATTGTATGAATGCTATATTTGGGGCTGAATCGAGACGCCCCCCTTGGCAAACAATTGCACTGTTGGTAATCGGCTTTTGGCTGAGTAGCAGCCTACTGATCGACTTCGTAATCATGCCGGGTCTAGCGGCTACTGGCATGATGAGTCAACCGACTTCTGCAACAGCTGGTTATTCAATTTTCTGGATTTTCAATCGTATCGAATTACTCTGTGCGGCTGTTGTATTGGCAAGTCTTCTAGCGCTGCGTGGCACGTCTAATCTTTATTCCCATGTCAGACGCTGGTCGATTTTGCTATCGTTGCTCCTGTTGGCAATTGCTCTCATTGATACTTACATAATGACGCCACAGGTCAGCGCTTTAGCAGTACAACTCAATCTCCTAGAACCCGTGGCTGGAATGCCTAGTGGCATGCTGCCTATGTTGGAAGGGTACTGGGTACTGGAAGCGATTAAGTTAATCGTTGGTGCTGCATTGCTTGGCTGGTGCTACAAAGATTCTTTTAGACTTGCCTAACCCAACGGGCATCGTTGGAAAGTACAAAGGCTCCTCACTTCGGTGGGGAGCTTTTCATTAGAACAGTGAGCAGTGAGCAGTGAGCAGTGAGCAGTGAACGGGTTAACTTGTGGAGATTCTAACTCCACAAGTTTTTTGACTTTTGACTTCCAATGGTAGCGCCACTAGTCTTCGATTCTGTCCTCTGAAGGCCAGAGTAGACGTACTGCCAACAACGCAAAGCCTACTGCTGCGATCGCTTTAAGTATACGAGCAGGCAATAGCTGAGCAACGCCTTCTCCAGCGAGTACTCCAATCAGACTGGCCAACAGTAGCGCCGTGACTGAGCCTAAAAATACAGCACGAGTTGACTTGAGGCTACCACTTAATGCGATCGCGGCTAGCTGACTCTTGTCTCCAATCTCTGCCAAAAACACCGTAATGAAACTTAGTCCGAGAAGCTGCCAGTCCATAAATAGTTGTTGGTTGTTAGTTGTTAGTAGTTCGAGCAGTCACAACAGTATTGCGCGTCAGGAGAGACACAACCGTGTTGCCGGTTGTGATTAACCCCCCAGTTGCACGACATCCCACAGCAGCATGACAGAAATGAAGAGTAAAAGTGCTCCGGCTGAGGTTTCTAAGGTTTTAGGAGATAGACGATTTGCCAGCCATCGCCCGAGGAGTACGCCTAGCAAGCTGGTGGCAATCAGTGCTGCCGCCGCACCAGCGAAGACAATCCAGGGAGAACTGGATTGAGCACTCATTAGCAGGGTTGCTAGCTGAGTTTTATCTCCCATCTCTGCCAGAAAAATGGTTAAGAACGTAGAGCCAAAGATGCCCCAGATTCCTGGCCTGCGTTTTGCGTTCGACTGAGACTTTTGATGGGTCACCGACAAATCTATCGCTGGCTGAGTCGGAGTAACTGACTCACAAAGGAGTTCGCTATTTTTTGTTTTTGTGGCTGGCACGATCGAGGTGGGAGGTGTGACTAGGACAACAGGGGCTGAAGGCAGAGAAGAGAGTTTCACAGGCGCTTCGGGTAGTCTTAGCTACTTTTCATATTTGTTTCATCTTCTTAAAACTTTACAGGAAAGATCAACCTTCAGCCAGCCTCCCTGGTTAGCCAATACCCACTTCTCGGTCAAAACGCAGCATTTCCAAACTGCGATCGCCATATACGCCTTCAATCTGCTGCCGACAGCAATCAATCGCAAACTCGTTTAACTCTGACGGTTGAATATCGTACATCTGTTGAAAAACGTCAGCTTCCACGCGGCAGAAGCGAGGGCGATCGGGATAAATCCGGCATTCACGGGTAATAGGGTCGAAATTCACGCACCATCCCCCTTCACCCACCATACTCAAATAGAGTTCTAACTCTTCTGGGGAAAGGTACTCTTCTAAATCGGGGCGATCGGCTGGATCGAGATGACAGCACGCACCACATTGCTTTACACAGCACCAAGTTGCCATTACTTTAAAAAAGGGCTTAAAAATTCAGGGCTAATCCAGCTTAGCGAGTTTTCCAGAGCTGGTGGATACTTCATTGTTGTTATCAATTTTTGTAGAATTTTGTAAAGTTAATTAAAAAAACGGGGGAATTACCCGGTAAAATCTAAGAAATAATTTTTCATTATTGCCATCAAATTTGTTGGGTCAATCCAGGAGGACAAATGGATTTAAGCTTTTTGGGTAACATCAATTGGGAAGTTATTGCTCAGCTAACGATGCTTGCCGCGATCGTCATTGCTGGTCCTGTCATTATTTTCGCGCTGGCAGCTCTCGGCGGCGACCTCTAAACTCGTTTTTAAAAGGCTTGTTGTTTTTATCCGCCCTGAGTTCCGAGTTGGAAAAACTGGTCGCAGGGCGGATTTGAGCTATCAGTGGCTAAGAATTCATCTTATCTGTCGAGTTCTAAAGCGCGAGTTGCCGCTTTAATTAACTGATAGTAGCGAGGTTGGGTAACATCAACCTCTTTCGCTTCTTCTCGATTCACGCCCAAAAGCCCAATTCGTTGTCCTTTTTGTACGGCTAAGACTTTCCCTTCAGGATTTTTGATTCTTAATTCATTGAGGACAGAGGCACCTTGACGCGTCTCTACTAAGCTACAAAGGTAGCGGCGTTCGTTGAAATAAAACTCAGCTTTCTTGGGCATAGCCGTAGATGTGAGGGGAGAAGCGGGTAAACGAATGCCAACTAACTCTAACTCAATAGAGGTATTACCATTCCAGGTATTTTCTCGCAGTTTATAGGCAATATCGACTTGCACGGGAAGAGGAGAGTATTCGCCCCAGCGCCATGCAACTGCTTTGACTGTCTGATTGTCTTGAGCTAGGGTGAGCTTGAGATGCCCTTTGCCAACACTTTTTTGCTCCAAAACTCTAACATTGGGCGTCCAAAAAACGGGATCGGGGTTGCCAATTCCGCAGGGATGGAGCGCATCGATTTGCTGGTAGAGGTTAGATGTCAGTTGAGCGAAGTCCGCTTGAGCATCAATTTCCACTAATGGCTTGAGATGTTCGGGTTGCAGACACTGATGAGCAAACTCACTGAGGGATGTGCGTAAGGCATCTAAGTTCTCGGCCGGTAAGGAAAAGCCACCAGCCGCTTTGTGTCCGCCAAATTTCCCTAGTAAATCTTTGCAGAACTCCAGGGCTTCAAAGACATGGAATTCGGGAATTCCCCGTGCTGAACCTCGAATGTGTTCTTTGTCTTCGTCTTCGTAAGTGCCGATAAAGACAGGAACGCCGTAGCGTTCTACCAACCGAGAGGCAACGATACCGATGACGCCGTGGTGCCAATCGGGTTGAACGATGACCAAGACTCGCTCTTTTTCCAGGTCAATCTGAGTTTCTTGGATAAATGCGATCGCTTCTCGTTCGATTTGCTCGCATAGTTGTTGACGCCGTTGGTTAATTTGTTCGCACTGCATTGCCCGTTCCAGTGCGACGCCTTGGTCAGTGGTGGTTAATAGTTCAATGACAATCTGGGGATCGGCTAAGCGCCCAATCGCATTGATTCTCGGTCCCAGTTTAAAACCAATATCCTCTGGTTTCATCGCTTTTTGGTCTTCGCTCACCCCAGACATTTGAATTAAAGCTTGGATACCGGTCAGTTCAGATTTCGGCAGCAGTTTTAAGCCTCGCTTTAACCAACGGCGGTTGATACCGGTTAAAGGCGCTAAATCCGCGATCGTTCCTAGAGTAAATAGTTCTAAAATTTGCTTCGTCAACCCCTGAAGCTGACCTAATTCTTGAGCCAGGGTAACTGCCAAAATATAAGCTACGCCAACACCAGCCAAACCTCGGTAAGGTGAAGACTCCGGCAGTTGCTTCGGGTTTAAAATGGCATCGGCTTCTGGTAATTCGGGGGGTAAGTCGTGATGGTCGGTAACAATCACCATCATGCCCAGTTCTAAAGCTCTCGCGATCGCATCATGGGCAGAAATCCCATTATCCACCGTTAAAATCAGCGCAACACCCTCTGCGGCAAACTCTTCAACAATGCGTGTATTGATGCCATAGCCATCCTTCATGCGGCTAGGAATTGCATAGTCCACATCCGCCCCTAACCAGCGCAATGCCCGGAGTAACAACGCCGTGCTAGTCATCCCATCAGCGTCGTAGTCACCGCAAATCGCGATTTTTTCTTCATTCGCGATCGCTTCTTTAAGCATTTCTACACTAATTGCCAAGTCAGCAAACTCATCAATCGGTGCAGGCATCGCTTGGGATTCTGGATATAGGTACACCTGTGCCTGTTCCGGTGTCTCGACACCTCGGTTAACCAACACTTGACCTAGTAGTGGTGAAAGTTCCGTGGCTTGGGCTAATCGCATCGCTTGTTCTGTCTCGGACGCTGCGATTTGCCACCGTTGATTGGGCAACTGCTTCGATGCTCTGGATCGTTCGGAATTAGGACTAGTTAGCACGCTTTCGTTGACTACTTGAATTTTGGGATACGCAATAGTCTACTGTAAGCCAGGTGAGCTTTTTTTTGTCTTTGATTTCAGACTTTTGACACAATTAGAAAGGCTCAAGATTTGAAGTAGAATCCGAAGTTCCGACGAGGAAACGGTCGATCGTCCAATCTGAGGAGACAATGGTAGAGCATCTCGAACAGTCCAAGATTGAATGGTTCCGCCGCCAACTCAGAGCTTGGGCTGACCGAAATTTGCGAGATTTCCCGTGGCGGCGAACGAGCGACCCGTATGCTATTTTTGTTGCCGAATTTTTACTGCAAAAAACGGGTGCGGCTACTGCCAGTCCCATTTACCAGACGTTTATGTCTCGGTATCCTACCTTGGAAGCTTTGGCCGCCGCACCTGTAGAAGACGTGGCTTGCCTTTTACAACCCTTAGGGCTGAGTTTCAGGAGCGATCGCTTACGTCAGTCCGCACAGATCGTCCTCGAACAGGATAACGGCAAAATTCCTAGCACAGAAGCTCAATTACTCACCCTGCCTGGAGTCGGCAAGTATACAGCGCGTTCCATTTGTGCCAATGCCTTCGGACAACCACTTGCTGTCCTCGATACGAATGTTGCTCGCATTTTAGAGCGTTTCTTTGGATTGCAGGGCAATCGAGTGAAGTCGCGCTGCAAGCTGCTGTGGCACTGGGCCGAGCAAGTCGCTCCTGAAACCGAAGTTGGGAGGTGGAACCTGACGCTGTTGGATTTCGGGGCGATAGTCTGCGCTGCGAAGCATCCTCGCTGTACTGATTGTCCCTTACAGCAGCAATGCCATTACTTCAGTGACAGGACTTCTGCAACTGCCACATGCGATCGCAAGAGCCAGAGAACAGGTCAAAGTGAAGAGATCTAAGCTTTCCTACATAGTGAATCCCAGACAGCTTGACAGGCTTTCGGAGAAGTTTAATCACGATGCAATATGTTCTTCAGAATGTGTGACCAACCAGCATGTTGGGTAGATTCATGCTCTTTTGATGAGTCGGCACTGTGCGGTGAGCCTTGTGGCGGCTGTTCTTGACTACCACTATTTCCCGAAACCTGTATCGGGGTGCTGGGCGAGGCAGGAACATAGATGTGTAGCAGCTTGTCGCCAGACATCACCCTTGTCTGTGATGCTAAAGCTGGTGCTAAACCTAGCTCGGTTGTCGATGGAGGAGCCTTGAAGGCTATCACACGCGGTTTTGTTTCGGATGCCGAAGTCTTGCCCAACCGTTCCTCTGTGGGCGTTTCTTTGACTGAAGGTACAAGGGGCGACTCAGCAGCCGAAGCTAGCGGTTTTTTAAAGAAAATAGGAGGAGTAGGAGGAGTAGGAGGTGGTGTTGGCGTTGAGGTTGAGGGTGGAGTGGGAGACGGTGTTGGATCTGGGGGCGGTGTTGGTGTAGGATCGGACGCGATCGCAGAACTAGATACCCGAGTAGGTGCAGGACTGGGAGTAGGCGCTAGAGTTGGCAAGGGATCGGGTGTCAGGAGTTTCACTGGCTGAGTTGGGGGCTTGAGAAGTGCCGGAGGCTCTGGTAAGTCATACGTCACCTGCATATTTGAGATTGTCAGTTCACCGGGAGCTTCGCTCAAGAAAATGAGTGGAACCGACAACTGATTCATTTGCAAAAATGACACCGACTGAACCAGCAAAGTATTCTGCCCCTTGGTTTGAATCAGACGAATCTCGACTTGGGTTGCTTCGGTTGGTGCTTTCCCAGCCCAGACATGTCGGGGAAAATCCGAGCCGTCGAGGGGTAGGGTGACAGGTGCATTTTGGACGCCATTTCCTAACCAACGAAGCTCTACTCTAGAGCGTAGCTGAAGTGGCTGCATGTCTGGAGGACTAGGAGGGGGAAACTCCAAACGGGCATTTACCTGCAACTGGTAGTACCCTCCCGCAACGGCATCTGCGACTTGGATTAGTACTGTGTCTTCCAATTCGTTGCTACGAAGGACAAGCATCAGTTCCTGAGTTTCTTGAGTGACTTGAATGAATTTCTGCTCAACCGATCCACTCAAACGTTTCCAGCCTACCAATTCGTTATTGGCTTGCAGGGCAAACGTTGAATTGGTCAAAGTTTCAACTGTGGGTATCAATGCCACAGACTCCAACCAAAAACCACCGGGGGATGGTTGCACAAAGCGGATTTCGGCCTGAGCTGTATTGGGTGGTGCAGTAACTTTTGCCTCGTAAAATTGGGCTAGTATTTTGTTAATTTCATCTCGCTCTTTATCAGCTTCATCTTGCTCTCGATTAACTTTCTCTCGATCTTTGTTAGTTGTGTTCTCTGGATTGACTGGATCGAGACTCTGTTCATCAATCCGGATCGTGTCACCGGCTTGATTGAGCCAAACAACCTGCCATTTGGCTGGGAAGATAGTTAATTGCTTGCTGCTGAGCATTCCAGCAATGAATTGCAGGAGATACGTGCAACCTTCACGACAGGTTACTCGTTGGAAAAGACTAATGTCATCGGATGTACAGGTGTTTGCTCTTGCCGTACTTTCAGGCAAGCAAAGGAGCTGGATGGATTCATCATTGAGCAGGGTAGGCTGAGCTAGCAGTACCGCTATGCGATCGCTTTTCACATCTAGTACTTTCAGCCGCACGACAGAGCCAGTCGTGCCTTCCCATCCTGTAGGAAGTTTCGTACTGCACCACAGATAAAGTCTCAATTGTGTCGATTCCGACGTTTGTTCTGGCGAAACTCTGCCAGCACCAATCGGCGGCTGATACTGTCGAACGGATAGCTTGAATTGTGTTTGGCTCTCACGAATCAATGTAGCAACTCCATCCATTGCCGAATTGATGGCTGACACGATTTCCTCTACAGTAGTTCGAGCTGGATTTTTTCCTGCACAATCAATCCGAATGGGTTCGCGATCGCCTACTTTCAAAACAATATATCGCGCAACACTTAGGTCAATATCTTTATTGAATATGTAACTGATGAATGTATCTCTCTGATAGTAACCCCTTAGGCGAGCTTCAGTTTGCTCGGCTTTCTGTTGCGTTTCAGATAGCTCAGCTTCCTGTTGCGTTTCAGGCCGATCTTCTGGTTGCTCAGCTTTAGATAGATCGAATAACTTTAGCGTGGCGTCATCACAAGGAGGTTCTAGAAAATCACCATTCACCAAGAGATTACCTGTCCCACAAGTAGGCTGGGTTGGGGATGGTTTAAGGTACTCAACCAGTCGATCGCTAAAGTCAAACTGAAAGTCTACGCGACTAAGCGGGTCAAATTCGCTTAAACGATGCACAACTGGTGATTCCCGACCAATCTGGAGATGGACTGGTACCATGAAGCGATCGGGTAGATTGCGGAGTCGATATAGCGCTGCAAAGGGAGCTGTTTCTTCCTTGACGACAGTTCGCCAAGCGGGCGTCTGAGTAGTGCGACATTGCAGTCCAATGTCTGCTTTCGGTGCGGGTTGACTTTGCCAGTAAGCTTGACCCCTCTGGCTTTGCAGCACTAGCCAATAGCGGGTACCCTTGAGGACTTGGAAGGGTTTCGGCAATGTTGCACTGCCCCAACTGAATTGGTCTGGTAGCAACGGCTTGCCAACAACGACTTCAGCAGTGACCAAAACCTCACCAGATGGTTTACCGCCTGCATCCGACTGAATGCTTACGTTCACTTCTGCCAAGTCGGGCTGAGTTTGATCGATTGGCTGCGGCTGACCTAATAGCAGGTCGATGCCTGTAACAGAAAGTTCGTCGCTGTCGGAACGCATTGGTTGTGCTAGCGAACAATCGGGTGAAACCAAAATTGGCAAGGAATTCGAGATTTCACCGACTGGGCCTAAGGCAATGCGGGTTGGCTTGAATTCCCCTCGAATCAGGGCATTGGTTTGCCCTTTTAGGGGTATAGCTCCTTCGGGCAGACTTACTTTCGTCAGCGATTCGTTGGCAACAGGTACAGTATTGAGGTTATAGGACAACGTTGCTTCAGGCAGGTGGGATGGCAAGGCTCGTTGCGTCAAGACGTAGTCAATCTGAACCCGGACATCCAGTCGAGCAAAGCTGTCTGAATGAATCGTGAAGGGGATGGCATAAAAGCCATTTTCGGCAGTAGCGCTGAGAAGAACAGTGTTGAGGACAGTGGTAAAGTCTGGAGAAGTTGCCTCAATAGTCGATTCGCCTGGGCGAGTCCAGAAGGGTGGCAATTGCCCCACACGGACGCTGATGTTCGTTGGAACGGAGCGAACGGTTACTTCGGTGATGTCTAGCCGAGTTGGAGTCGTCGCTGCTGAGAGATTGGTTGTAGTTGGTGAAGCAGCCGTTGTACTTGATTTAGGGTTAGATTTTTTAGGTGCTGTCACCTTAAACTTGGTAATGGTAAGGCTAGGCAGTTGCTGGCTAGTGACTGTTGAGTCAGGGTGGTGTAGTTCAGTGTCGTCTTTCTCTTGGAAGGTAAATGGACTGTCATTTTGACCTTTAATCGTGCCGCGATCGCTAATATCGACATAGGTGCCGCCCATATCGATCTGGAGCGTTGCTCCCTCTAGATTGGTTCCCTTGACACCTGTTAAAGTCCGACGAGCATGAAAGTCTATCTCAACAAAGTCTGCCCCTGAAGGCTGATTTTTGCTAGCCCCCCATTTGCCTTGGCTCAAGCCGCTCGAACCCTTTGGAAAAACAATTGTTTCTTCAAACAGTTGTACTTTTTCCGTGTCTTTC
>DATNPC010001050.1:0-4400 GCA_036703375.1 Allocoleopsis sp. | reverse complement strand
AATGGCGTGTTGAGCTTAATCGCGTCTTTCATCTTGGCCACCCACCCTCTGGGGATGCCTTCCCCATCGCGATTGTAGAACAAGGGTACAACGTCTTGCTCTAACAAGTCGTAAAGGGCATTTGCTTCTACTTGGTCTTCGTATTCCGGATCGTCGTAGGTTTCCCCATGACCGATTGGCCAGCCAGTGCGAACGTAATCTGCTTCATCCCACCAACCGTCTAGGATGCTGAGATTAGGCGAACCATTCATCGCCGCCTTCATACCAGAAGTTCCCGATGCCTCTCTGGGACGACGGGGAGTATTCAACCAGACATCGCAACCCGCAACCATCATCCGCGCCAGGTAAATGTCGTAGTCGGGGACAAACACGACATGATCCCCAATTCCTGCTTCGCGAATTTGGTGGATGATTTGGCGAATGAGTTCCTTCCCTGGCATATCCTTAGGATGGGCTTTACCAGCAATCACGAACTGCAATTGTCGGTCTTTATTGCTCATCATGATTTTCTTGATCCGCTCCATGTCGCGCATGAACAAGTTAGCGCGTTTATAGGTCGCAAATCGACGGGCAAAGCCAATGGTTAAGACGCCGGGATCGAGGACTTCTTGAGCATGAGCTAACTCTACAGGGGTTGCGCCGCGATCGCGTAAATGCTTTTGCAAGCGCTCCCGCACGTATACGACCAACTCCGAGCGGCAGCGTTCGTGATTGCGCCATAACTCCTCATCGGGAATTGAGGCAACACGCTCCCATAAGGGGTCAGCCGGCCCTTTGTCCGACCAACTCGGCCCCAAATAGCGATCGTAGAGTTCCTGAGTAGACTTCGCGACAACGCTACGAGCATGAACCCCGTTAGTAATGGCGGTAATCGGCACTTCTGGCAATGGCAAGTCTTTCCACAATCCCTGGAACATCACCCGCGAGACTTCTCCATGTAACTGACTCACCCCGTTCGTGAAGCTGGAAGTCTTTAGAGCTAGTGCCGCCATGCTAAAGGGAGACTCCAAATTACTGGTGTCTTCTCGCCCTAAAGCCAGAAATTCCTCTCGTGACAAGCCAAAAATGTTGGCGTAGTGTCCGACATAGTGCATCGCCTTGTCAGGTGGGAATAAGTCAAAGCCTGCCGATACAGGGGTATGAGTGGTGAAAACCTGCGTTGCTTGCGCCACCTGTTTGGCTTGGGTAAACGAGAGTCCCTCTTCCTGCATCAGCTTGCGAATCCGCTCCAGAATTAAGAAGGCCGAGTGACCTTCATTGAGATGATAGACCGTCGGGTTGTATCCCAGAGCTTTTAATGCCCGCACCCCCCCAATCCCCAGCATCATCTCTTGATGAATCCGCATATCGAGGTCACCACCATACAACTCATCGGTGATGTCGTGATCGTAGGGATTGTTCGGCTCAATGTTCGTGTCGAGCAAATACAGCGGTACTATACCCACTTGTACGCGCCAGATCCGAGCATAGACGGTACGACCTGGATAATCGACTTCGATTCGCAGTTCCGATCCATCTGGATTGCGCTCCAAGTGGAGTGGCATGTTGTAAAAGTCGTTGATGGGGTAGCGTTCCTGCTGCCAGCCATCAGCGTTGAGGTATTGAGCAAAGTAACCTTCTTGATACAGCAAACCAACGCCAACTAGGGGCAAGCCGACGTCAGAGGCTGATTTGAGGTGGTCGCCAGCGAGAACCCCTAAACCGCCGGAGTAGATAGGTAGACAATCAACTAGACCAAACTCAGCACAGAAGTAGGCATAGCACTCCGTGGTTTCAGTTTTGCCGCGATGTTTGCGATACCACATCCGTTCGTTGAGATAGTCGTCTAACTGACGAGAAGCCCGTTCCATTTGCGCGAGAAAGCCCTCATCTTCCGCGACTTCCGTGAGGCGGGCTTGGCTAATAATGCCTAGCATTAAGACAGGGTTATGGCGACTGGACTCCCAAAGGTCACGGTCTAGGCGTCGGAATAAGTCTTTGGTCTCGACGTTCCAATCCCAATGGAGGTTGTAAGCCAGCTTTCGTAAGGGTTCTAGCTGCTTTGGTAGGGATGGAGAGACGTTAAAAGTGCGGATTGGCTGCATAGAGCACAAAATTCCAAGTCTTAGACGGATCTTATTGTGTCCCTACTTCTGCCGAAAATAGGACACATTTAATACTGTTTTATTCAAGTTCCCCAATCGAGCTGATGAAACAGCCTCGATTAGGTCTAAAAGGGGTTGTAAATGAAAAATAAATATGATAAAGATGCCAAAAATAGCAGAGCTTAAACTGGTAACGTTCCAAGCCGCAGCTTGGAACGTTTAACACCAGCGAGCCGTCATAGCCAAGTGGCACGACCTGAAGGAGATAGGGAGTAAAATCGGCAGGATGAACGACCAGGAGTACTATTCAAATCCGGCACTGCACTGCGTGCTACGTGCCAACTATGCCAAGGCGCGATCGCACTCTTGGCTGCCCCTTCAAGGCAATCGCATCCCAGCAGACGATCGTTCCCTGCTTCCCCAACGAGCGTGTCCTTTCGCTCAAGCTAAGCACCAGTCAAGCTGACACGGTAAACAAGGGTCTGACGGTCGGAGGGATTTACTTACCTTTCCAGCCAAAAAGGAGACCTCCTTTCGGTATGATATGAGAACTGTTACTTTTCGCAACGTCGTGCGATCGCTCTCTCGACTGCCTCTCCAGGTCAATCGTGATTTGCGGATGTGGGCTTTGCCCAAGCGCGTTGCCGTAGGCTAACAGGAATTCTCTATCTCGCGATAGAGAAAGCGTCATTACATTCCGCTCTTCATACCGTTGGGAGATATCAATAATATGGTGACCCTCAAAATTGTTGTCTACATCGTTGTTAGTATTTTCGTTGGTTTATTTGTGTTTGGCTTTTTATCCAACGATCCCGCTCGTAACCCCAAGCGCCGGGATTTGGAGTAATTAGCGCTCGCTCGATCCCTGGAGTAAACGCGAACGGGCGAGGCGTGCCTCGCCCTAGTACTAGTTAAAGCGGCGAAGGGGCACGTTTCGGAGCCGAACCTTCGACTTTTATGGTTAAAAGATGCCCCAACTAGTTCAGCCGCCTGAAATACCTGCAATTGTTCAACCTGCAACCTCTCAAGCGCAAGCACCGCTCGATCGCTCCTCGAACCGGACACCCAGTACGGTGGCAAGCCAGGAGTCTCCTACCGGGGCTTTCGCTACGCCAACCCCAACAGAAACCTTAGCGCCTGAGTCTTCTGCATTAGAGACTCCATCTATCGCCGCTCTGCTCGGTTCTCCGATTTCTATCGGGTCTTCTGGGGAATCGACATCGGTAGCGTCACCGAATTCCCAACGGCGTCAGACTTCTACACCCCTCAGCACTCAAGAGTCAGCCGACAAACCATCTTCTGAATCGTCCGCGATCGCAAATCGACCGACAAGCGTCAGAACAGATGAATTGTCCCCAGATTCTGGAACAAGGGAAGAAAGCGTCAGTAAGATTTCTCCTGTGAGAGGGTTTTGGCTGGGCGAGAGGGGATTGGACGCCAGTCTGCCTTCATCGTCTACCGTCTCTAGTACGCCAACCCAATCTCCAGCCGTCTCCTCCACTGAGAGCGAAGCGTCGAGCAACACACAGCCTTTACCCTCTTCCCCAACTCAGAGTTCTTCAACTGCCGCCAAGAGTACCGACGCGTCTGTTTACCCATCGCTGTATATCCCTGGCTTCTTATCCTCGAACTCCCCACCTCCTACGCCCGGCACCCCCAATATCAAGCAGTTGGTGACACAACAACGCGGGGGAGAGGTCAGAGAGTTTAAATTTACCGTTCCCACTCCAGAGACTCAGCCCTCGCCAGTGCGGGACGCCACACCCCAGCCTAATGGGCGAGAAACATCGCCGTCACCCCAACCGAATAACCCAAAAGCCACCCCCTCGGCTCCGCCCAATGACGGCTCTCAACCCGGAACTACGGTATCCCCCACTCCCTTTAGTGTGGGTGGAGTAATTGAATTGACGGCTGACCGACAGGAGTATGACGAACAGCGAAAAGTTGTAACGGCAACTGGCAATGTCATGTTACGGTTTCGGGAAGCCTTGCTAGATGCCGATCGCGTAGAAATTAACCTGCCCAATCGTTTGGTAGTAGCTGAGGGCAACGTTGCTCTAACGCGAGGCAATCAAGTCCTGCGGGGTGAACGATTTGAATATTACTTTGTCCAAGACAGTGGGGTGATTTTCAATGCCAACGGTCAGCTGTATACGCCCACAGCTGGAACTGACCTCACTCTAACCCCACCGACAGATGGTACGACCCCACCCCTATCGCCTCCAGTGAGCAATCGCATTACCAGCGAACAACCCTTACAAGGCATCAGCAATCCAGGCGGATATTCGTTTGTGTTTGGTGCTGGAAGAAGAGCTG
>DATNPC010001049.1:0-12786 GCA_036703375.1 Allocoleopsis sp. | reverse complement strand
CGCAAAGCATTAAAGCTGACGAAAAAAGACGTTGAAGATGCCTATGCCTTTATGCAAATGTTCGATCGCCTTTCACTTATTCTCTGCCAACGCCATTTACCAGTGGGCGAGCGGGCGTTAGAAATCGCTAAAGGTCCGGATGGCACGCGCTACGATGTAGTACAGCTCAAAGATGAAAAGGTGACTGTGACGCCTTGGCCGTTTGAACCCGAACCATTTACCGTCAATGTTGAAGCCTCCTATCTGGAGCAAGTGACATTTAAAGACGATGAGGAACTGACGAACGCGCTACAAGCAGCACCGATTAAGGTATTGGAGTGGACATTTGTGAAGGCTTGACCATCGACGTTCAAACAATACCCCGTAGCGCTTCTAGCTCTTCCCGAATGGATAACGGTGCGTATCCCAAAGCAAATGCCTTTGAACTATCCAAAGAGACATCGGCTGGCCGAGGTGCAGCCATCGGAACGTCTTGTTGTCGGCAGGCTTTCAATCCATCTTGGGGAATTTCGAGTACCTCTACCATGAAGCGCCCAAACTCATAACGCGATACTCGTTCCTTGCCTCCTAAATGAAGCAATCCTTCCGCTTTTTCCAACGCTAATAATAGTCCCTTCGCTGCGGTTGTTCCGCTCACTGGCGTTCTAAATTCGTCGGTAAACAACCGCAGCTCTTGCCCTTCTCTCAGCATCTTGATAAACGGCTGGATAAAGCTAGTCGCATGAGGAGCAAACCCAAACATTAAAGGCATCCGGCAAACAGCAACTTTGGGATTGCGTTGTAACATTTCCTGCTCAGCCATCACTTTTTGCTCGCCGTATTGGCTGACTGGACATACCGGGTCGGTTTCTCGATAGGGAGCATTTCGACCATCAAACACCAAGTCAGTTGAAGTGAACGCGCAAGGAATGCCAGAATCTGCACTCAATCCAGCAATATTGCTAGAAGCTGTCACATTAATCAGGCGCGATTCGTTAGGGTAAGTTTGGCAAAAATTGGGACTTGATTGAGCTGCCATGTGAATGACAGCGGCTGGCTCAATCTCACTAAAGAGGCGTTTGACTTCCTGGAACTCCGTCAAGTCAACTTTCATAGGGGTTACACCCGGAATTTCAACCACCTTGGAAAAGTAGGTTCCATAAACCTCCCATTGTTGTTTTGCTAGCTGGCAAAGGTTCCATCCCAAAAAGCCACTAGCACCTGTAACCAAGAGTTTTCTCATGTGCAACTACACTCAATTTCCCGACGTTCCTTCAAGCCGTTTTCGACGATTTCTGAAGTCTTCCCGATGGCTCAGTATTGCTATCCTCATCCCTACTTTAGTCGGATGTAAAGCACTTGAGAACTTATTGGGGGGAAGCGGCTATACGGTTAAACGAGTGTCTGATGGGGATACACTGACGGTTGCCGACTCCTCTGGCAAAGACTTAACTGTGCGCTTTGCCTGCGTAGATGCTCCGGAAGTCCCTCACTCCGCTCAGGAGAAGCGCAGCAGAAAAGCAACGGACAAAAACCAATTTAAGTGGGGAAACCAAGCCAAGCAGCGCTTACAACAACTAGTGCAACAAGGACGCGATCGCGTAACATTAACCATTACTGATAGCGATCGCTATGGTCGCAAAATCAGTGAAGTCCGTCTACCTGATGGCACCTTCATTCAGCAAGTTTTGGCTCAAGAAGGACTCGTGCAAGTCTATAAACCGTACCTAAAAAACTGCCCCAGTGCCAAAATTGTCCAGACAGCCGAAGCTGATGCTAAACAGCGGCGTGTGGGAGTTTGGGGAGATAAGCAGTACATCTCAGCCTGGGAGTGGCGGCACACTCATAAATAGTCAAAGAAAACCCCACTAACCTGAATCAGTGGGGTCTGGTACCAGTTTAGGATGTCCTATATAGAACTCTCTCTAGAGCCAATGAACTTATGCAGTTGAGAGAAAGTTCTTTTAGAGAGTGAGTTTGGAGGACGCGATTGTCCTGCCACAGCTAGAGTTTCTCCCCAAACTCCCCAATCTTGGCTCTTCCCTAAGAACATTTCGGGGGTCAGGAACTCACTGCTCGCTACTCTAAGATGAGAAAGCAGTCCACTTCTTGTATAAAATCTTAACAATCAGATTTTTTGTCTCAGGTTTAGGAGTCCGACGCAAGGGATATCTACCCAGCTGTTTTCCCTAGTTCAATCTCTTCAATTTTGTTATCGGAGGATTTCTTATGGAAACGAATGCCTAAAAAGATATCGTAGACAAAATTCCAAAAGCTCTTTTTCCCTTCTAGTATTCCCAGCGATTGATAACAACCTTTTTCATCTAAAAGGGGCTTAACGGCATAGTAAGCCGGTTGATACTTGTACCAGGGTATAGACGGCCAAAGATGATGAATCAGATGGTAATTCTGCCCCCCAATCAGTAGATTCAGGACTGGGTTGGGATAAACTCTGGCATTTTTCCAGCGATCGCGTTCCTGAAACGGACGGTGGGGTAAATAATCAAAAAATAGCCCCAGTGCTAGCCCTACCACCAAGGCGGGCGAAAACCAAAAGTTCAAAACGTATCCCAAATGATCGTATTGACAAGCTACATAAACGATACTCGCAACAAATAAACGGCTCAAAAACCATTCCAACAGCTCATATTTTCGCCACAGACGCCGCTTAAAGAAATAAACTTCGTGATAGAAAAAACGAGCTGCAATCAGCCAAAGCGGTCCACCCGTTGAGACAAAATGATCGGGGTCGTTTTCTGGGTCATTCACATTGGCATGATGTTGCATGTGAACCCGTGTAAACACTGGGAAGGCAAAACCTAACATTAGTGCGCTTCCATGTCCCAGAATGGCATTTACAACCCGATTTCGATGTGCTGCATTATGAGAAGCATCATGAATTACCGTTCCTACCAAGTGCAGAGCAAGAACATTCGTGAAAAAGCAGCAAGGGTCAGGCCAATCCCAAAGCCAGTAGCCACAGTTAGAGATGATGGCTAAGACAACTGCCACTAGAAACATGAGTAGCGTTGGATTTACGCCACCGTGAGGCTCCAGGAATTCTCTCAGAGCGAAGAGCGGCTTCTGGCCCTCCGACATTGTTTCGCTTACTCCTTTCTACTGTCCTTTGGTAGTATAAAATATCAGGAAACTTAATAAAGCTTTATAAAGATTAACTCATCTAATCAGATTTTGCTGGTTGATAAGTTCGCAAAGATTTCTGGATGCCAAAGCCAGAACTAATGAGGTAGATAGCTTGTTATAGCAAAAGGCAGAGGGCTTCTATGTTTATTCCTAGTACGTAGTCGTTTCAGCTGTTAGCTCTGTTCTAACCTTGATGGCGACAGCCATACATACATACATAACAGTTGATTTGTCGCCCCAGTCAACAGTACCATTGCTTGGTCTAGAGAGTTCGGGGTGAAGGTTAAGTTAATTAGGCGCGGGAACCTGTCACCTTACTAGTTACGTCTGATCGCTCGATCGCCTGCGAAAGACAGCAGGTACCAGGTCAGCCATTGCCGAGTTTGGGAGGATGCATTCGCATGAGGTCACAGCAGTTTGAGTCCACTCCGAGTTTGAGATTTGTACTGTTCAAAAGCATGGGTTGGTTAGCTGGATTTGCCACGCTACTAGCGAGTAGTAGCGCGTTTGCCTGGAATGCTAACCAGGCAACCACCAAGTCTCCTATTCAAAACCCTCGGAATACAACCTTAGCTAAAGATGTGGTGGTAGACACAAAACCTGAGCAGTCACCATCTAATACCAATGCTGAAGCATCCGACAAACCTCGGTTTAGCTGTCAGATGATAGACGGTCAATACACTGTTATGTATTCTCCAGAGAGCCAGTCAAGCTCGCCATATCCTTGGGCAACTCCTACTACCTTGGGAGGTGGTTGGTCAGCAGAGCGGCGTTGTAATGAGATTAGCCGACGGTTGGAATTGTACCGACCCGATGGTTTAGAAGAAATGCAGACATCTGTGGAGAATAATTACAACATCATCTGTGTTACTACTCAACGCGATCCATCCTGTCGGATTGTTCTGACAGTTCCTCCAGGTCAAGATCCAGAGTTAACGCGCAATCGTGTATTTGAAAACTTAGTGGTTGCCGATACTGGTCAGCCTACGGATGCTGTCGCTACCTTTGTCGGTACAGAGAATGCTGGTCAATGGCTCGATCGCGTTGTACATCAAGGTCTATCGGCTCTGAGTGGCTCGAACAGGTCAGTGAAACATTCTAACGGTATCGATCTACGACCTTTCCTCGACCCAGCAGACGGCGGCACAGGCACGCAGCTTCGAGGAGGTAATCATAACTCATCTAAAACTCGACTCAATCCCGACAGGTTTCGTTAACACCAATTCCCGGCTAAGCTGTGGCTTAGAAATGAGGATTAAATAACTGCTGGAACTGTAGTGGGTTGGGCATCTTGCCTGACCTGGACAGTCAAGACGGCGATCCCAGATTATTGAATCGGTGAGACGCAAGCGAATGCGATCTCTATACTCAATTGACTCCTTAAAAGAGCTGATTAAGTGTTGTTTGCCACTGCCTCCGGCACGGGAATCGGGATGAGAATCGAGTCCGCATCTTGGTTAGGAACCGAAGCCTCTAAGAAGTTTTGGTCTTTCAAAATATCAAAAAGATTAACGTCTGCTTCTAGCAAACAAGTGTGACCCGATTGAGGCAGCACGTTCATCTTGGCGTTAGGCAAGCAGTGAACCAAGCGCTCGGCTTCTGAAACTGAAGGTAACAAACGATCTGCACCACCAGCAATGACGAGGACAGGTTGAGTCAAACGTCTGAGAGCGGTTTCATCAACGTCAAACTCGCTCACCAGAGAAATTCGCCAGTTAGCCGTTTTGGCAGGAACAGACCGCATGGCATCCAAAAGAGCGCGGCGATCGACAGGAAGTAACCGCTCTAAATTGGATAACAAGGGTAAGAGGGCCAAGGCTGATAGGTCATAAAAATACTCCGGTATCAGGCGGTTCAGTTGTGCGCCCCATCGCAACAAGGGGCGTTGATTAAAAGACGTCGCCGGATTAATCAAAACGATTCGCCTAAACAGGTGGGGAGCCAAGAGGGCAACCTTGAGTGCCAAGCAACCCCCGAATGACTCGCCACACAGATAAACTGAATGGGATGCTCGGTCGTTGAGTGCTTCTTCGATCAGATGCACTACTGTTGCTGCTAAATCTTGCCAATTGGTCAAATCATCTGGAGGAATTGCCAAAGCGCGGACATCAAACGCCGTTTCTAAACCCTTGGTTTGCGATCGCAACAACCGGCCTGTTCCGTCCATCCCCGGTAAAAAGACAAAGAGCGGGTAATTGGGATTGAGCCGTCCCGGTGTGAGAAAACAAGGGCGGCTTTTCACGTCTGGCATGTTCGCTTCCTTTTTTATCATCGAAAATCTCCGAGAAACCCCGTCCTTCTAGGACGGGGAGGGATAGGAGGGAAAAGAGGGGTTCAATACCCCTTCTTTTTCCCATTTCACACAATAGCTGATAGAATGTGAGGGATGATTCAACGCGCCTACCGATACCGCTTTTATCCAACGCCGGAGCAAGAACAGCTCTTGCGCCGCACGTTGGGTTGCGTTCGGTTGGTCTACAACAAAGCCTTGCACACCCGTACAGAAGGTTGGTACGAGAGACAAGAGCGGATTGACTATAAGCAGACATCCGCTATGTTGACTGCCTGGAAAAAGCAAGAAGACTTGCAGTTTCTTTCGGAGGTAAGCTGCGTACCGTTGCAGCAGGGACTGAGAAACCTGCAAAAAGCCTTTGCGAACTTCTGGGCAGGTCGCGCCAAGTACCCCAACTTCAAACAGAAACGTAGCGGTGGTAGCGCTGAGTTTACCCGCTCCGCCTTTAAGTGGAAGAGCCGACAATTGTGGTTGGCAAAGTGTTCTGAACCTCTGCCCATCCGTTGGAGTCGGACTCTTCCGGAAAACTGCGAACCCTCTACGCTGACAGTGAAGCTGGATACATCGGGACGCTGGTTTGTCTCTTTGCTGATTGAAGACCACACGGTTAAGGCACTGCCCGAAGCCAATAAAGCCGTAGGAATTGATGCGGGAATCACCTCCTTGATTGCGACTAGCGATGGAGAGAAGATTGCCAATCCTAAGCACTTCAAGCGCCTTCGCTTTAAATTGAGGCAAGCTCAAAAAGCCTTGTCTCGGAAAGTCAAAGGCTCGAACAATCGAGAGAAAGCAAGGCGGCAAGTAGCTCGAATCCATGCAGCTATTGCTGACGCCAGAATAGATTTCCTTCCCTTCGGGACGCTTCGCGAACACAAGCTGACAACTCGACTGGTACGTGAAAACCAAACGATTGCGGTCGAGGATTTGGCAGTGAAGAACATGATGATAGCGAAGCGGGGCGCGAATAGCGCACAGAACCACAAGCTGGCGCAAGCGATTGCTGATGCTAGTTGGAGTGAATTGGTTCGTCAGTTGGAATACAAGTGCCAGTGGTATGGTCGGACACTGGTCAAAATTGACCGATGGTTCCCCAGCTCCAAGCGCTGTGGAAATTGCGGTCAGGTTGTTGATAAATTGCCGCTTGATGTTCGAGAGTGGGACTGCTCCTGTTGTGGGACGCACCATGACCGAGACATCAACGCCGCAAACAATATTCTCGCCGCAGGGCTTGCGGTGATAGTCTGTGGAGTGAACATAAGACCTCTTGGGCATGAGTCTAAAGGGCAGTTGCGAAAAACCTCGAATAGAGGCAAGAAGCAGAAACCTAAATCGTGAGGTTTAGGAATCACCGTCGTTCCACGACGGTGAGGATGTCAACGCTAGGACAATCTACAGCAGACTCTTGAAGTCAGAGAGCTTGCTGTAATAATTTAGTAATTTCATCCTGGCAAGTGGCAGTAATCTCAGATACAACTGCTCTTGCTTGTTTTCCCTGATAGAGTTCCCGCTGTTTGGGCGTAATCCAGTAAGGATGCCCTACGAGTACGGCAGCGCGACGATAGAACACCATCGGGTGCGAACCCGATTTTGCAAATAAAGGCTCTGATGGGTCAAACAGACGCAAGACGCGCAACGGGATTGTCGAGCTGACGGTTTCTTCAAGCGAAGCTATAGCGACGGGTAAAACAGCCAAATTCCTAACTGGAGCCCGCAACGCTAAGTGGGCAAATCCTCGGTGAAATTTGCACAGGCAATCGGGTCGAGTTACGCTCACCATGGGTTGTGCGCCTTCTGGAAACACTCCAACCCATCGAGATTGTTCCAGAAGGTTAGTGGCTTGTTGAAAGAATGCCTGTTGCCTTTGCTGGGGTTCTGCTAAGGGAAAGGCACCCCATTGCGTCACGAGCTCTCGTATCAGCGGCACCTGACCCATGTAATGATGGCAAGCCATATGGATGGAATGACCTAATGCTGCCATTAATAGCGGTGCATCTAGAAAGCTACGATGGTTGCTCGCAACCACAACGGCACAATCAGAAGGGATGCGATCCTCGTGGTAGAGGAACATCCGCGTTCCCAAGACAGCCAACAGTGAACGAGAAAGTTGTAGCGGACTATCGAAAGACATGCTGAGAAGCGATCGCTCGCCAACTTACTTAATGTTTCTTAACAATACTCATTAATACTATGCCTTGCCAAACGTCTAAAGGTAGAAAACCTTATGTTATATACAACAAAGGGGTTGAGTCTCCACCTGAGCTTCTAGAGGGAGTTAGTGTTACTTAGATTAAGGAGCAAAGTCTACTGATTACAGCTTGATTACTCTGCGATTCCACAACGGAGCGTTTCTTCCTACCCCAGAGTGGTAGTTGGTGATTGAGGAAAGGAACTGCTCAACCACTCAGGGCACGGAGATTCACTTCTTTGTATCAATCAACACTTGTTCGGGGTGAAACGCTACGTACAGCTGACTAGAAGCAGTAGGAAATACTCATCCCATAAACTAATTTTGACAGCATGCCAATTGTCGGTTCATGCTAGAGATGTATGTTAAGAAAGGTTGTTAATTTCCCGTCAATCTGTGGTCGAAGACTAGAAATTTCCAGTAATTTATGTTAGGGCGTTAATTCAACTCAGATGAACCATTCCGATACAAATAGAAACACATTTGCCATTACGACGCCACTCTACTATGTAAACGACTTACCTCACATCGGCAGTGCCTATACAACAATGGCAGCTGATGCGATCGCTCGGTTTGAAAGGCTGCGTGGCAAATCCGTGCTGTTGATTACTGGTACGGATGAGCATGGTCAAAAAATTCAGCGAACAGCCGAAAGTAACGGGTTAGAACCTCAAGCGCACTGTGACAAGGTGGCTGCTGGGTTTGAAGCCCTTTGGCATAAGCTCAACATTCAATTCGATCGCTTCAGCCGCACGACATCTCCCCGCCATGCCGCCATCGTCAAAGAGTTTTTTCTCCGCGTTTGGGACAAAGGCGACATTTATCTGGGTCAACAAAAAGGTTGGTACTGCGTCTCTTGTGAGGAATTTAAGGAAGAACGCGATCTGCTAGAGGGCCATCGCTGCCCCCTTCACCCCAATAAGGAAGCGGAGTGGCGGGATGAGCAAAACTACTTCTTCGCCCTATCTAAATATCAAAGCCAGTTAGAGGCACTTTTCCAAGAGCGACCCGATTTTATCCAACCCACAAGCCGCCGGAATGAAGTTCTCAACTTTGTTGGTCAAGGACTGCAAGATTTTTCAATTTCGCGAGTTAATCTGGATTGGGGCTTTCCGATACCCGTCGATCCCAACCATACGATCTATGTCTGGTTTGACGCCTTACTCGGCTACGTGACGGCTTTGCTCGATCCGGATAGCGAACCAACCCTAGAGAATGCTTTAAAGAAGTGGTGGCCGATTAATTTACATCTCATTGGTAAAGACATTCTGCGCTTTCATGCGGTTTACTGGCCGGCCATGTTAATGTCAGCTGGTATACCCGTGCCTGAGCGCGTATTTGGGCATGGATTTCTGACAAAGGACGGTCAAAAGATGGGGAAAAGCCTCGGGAATACCGTAGACCCAGTGGAATTGGTCGATCGGTATGGTACCGATGCAATTCGCTACTATTTTCTCAAAGAGATTGAATTTGGAAAGGATGGGGATTTCAATGAAAGCCGTTTTATCGATATTGTTAATGCGGATTTGGCCAACGATCTGGGTAACTTGCTCAACCGGACACTGAGAATGGTGCAGAAGTATTGCGGTGCGCTTGTTCCCGATGTCGAAATTCAAAGTATTCCCTCAGATCATCCGCTGAAGGAGATTGGATTGGGTTTGAGCGATCGCGTTGCTAAGGCCTATAGTGCATTGGCATTCAGTGAAGCTTGTAAAGAAATCTTTACCTTAGTGCGAGCCAGTAATAAGTTTATTGATGACTCCGCGCCTTGGAGCTTGTATAAGCAAGGTAACTTGCCAGCGGTAGGGCTGGTATTGTACACCGTCTTGGAATCCGTTAGACTGTCAGCTTACCTCTTATCGCCGATTATTCCCAACATCAGCACTGACATATACCAACAATTAGGTTTTGCAATCGATTTTAACGAAAAAACGCACATTAACGATCCAGCCATGTATAATGCCCACTCAAATTGGGGAACTCTAAGAGTGCATCAGCAATTAGGTCAACCCAAGCCAGTTTTCGCACGACTGGAACAAGGGTGATTTTGTTCCGTCGTCTTCACACAAAGCTCAAGCGGCGACTGACCAAAATACTGATTGGGGAAAAGGAGGCATCACTCACTTTTTTTAATAACAAAATGAGGCATAAAAATTATGTTGAATAACTTTAGTAACGACCCTGTTTTTACACCTGAACAAGTTTTAGAAAATCGCGGTCGGGTTGCAATTTTCATTGATGGCTCTAATTTGTTTTATGCTGCCCTGCAATTGGGAATAGAAATTGACTACACAAAGCTACTCGTCCGTTTGACAGCGGGTTCTCGCTTGCTTCGCTCCTTCTTCTATACGGGAGTCGATCGCACCAATGAAAAGCAGCAGGGATTTTTGCTCTGGATGCGCCGTAACGGCTATCGAGTTATTGCGAAAGATTTAGTTCAATTACCAGATGGCTCTAAAAAAGCCAATCTAGACGTGGAAATCGCTGTAGATATGATGGCCCTGGTTGGCTCTTATGATACAGCTGTACTAGTGAGTGGTGATGGCGATCTGGCGTATGCTGTTGATGCGGTTAGCTATCGGGGAGTTCGGGTTGAGGTAGTTAGTTTGCGATCGATGACCAGTGACAGCTTGATTAATGTTGCCGACCGATACATCGATCTGGACAACATTAAAGAAAGTATTCAAAAGACACCCCGACAAAACTATACCTATCGCCCGTTGTCTAGTATTGGCATGCTAGACGAGCAAGAAGAATGATCGATTGGTTGTTAGTCATTAGTTTTTGGCTAAAGACTAACTGTTACGATGAAGTGCAATCCACCTAAATGTTTGTCAGCTCAAAGCGATTACTTGTTTTGACCGTTTGCATTTTAGCGATCGCTTCATTATCTGCCTGCGAGGGAAAACGCCACACAGAGCAGAAAATTAAGCAAGATACTTCTGCAACGGACATTGAAGGGAGCCTTGTTTTTAACAACGTCACCCTGGATCAAGCAGATGAGAAGGGTAGTCCTCTGTGGAAGGTTAAGGCAAAGCAAGCAACTTACACGAAAGACAAAAAACTAGGTCGGATCGATCGACCCGCTGGGGATTTATACCAGGATGGGAAGATTGTCTTGCGGGTATCCGCAGAGACTGGGGAAGTTCGGCAGAATGGTCAACAGATCTTTCTCAAAGGACAAGTTACTGCGATCGATACCCGCAATGGCGCTGTGTTTAAAGGAGATGAGTTGGAGTGGCGTCCTAAGGAAGACTTGTTAGTAGTCCGTAACAATCTGACGAGCAACCACCCCCAACTCCAGGCTTCAGCGAAAGAAGGACGATACTTCACGCGCAAGCAATTCGCAGAATTAATTGGTCAAGTTGCGGCAATCTCGAAAGACCCGAACTTGCAGATGAAAACCGAACATTTACTCTGGCTCGTTCAAGAGTCTAGGGTGAATGGAGATAAGCGCATTCAAATTCAACGCTACAAAGACAAGATAGTAACCGATCGCGTCGAAGCTGACCAATCGCAGGTCAATTTAAAAACAAAGATAGCTGTACTCAAGCAGAATGTTCAGTTGGTTTCCGTCGATCCACCCCTGTTAATGTCCAGCAATTCAGCAATCTGGAATATTGAGGGTCAAACCGTCGTCTCCGATCGACCTGTTAGAATCATCCAGCAGAAAGATAACGTGATTCTCACGGCAAACCAAGGCCAGGTAGATTTGAAGCGCAAAATTGCCAATTTAACGGGGGGCGTCCAAGGTGTCGGCAGCCGCAACCAAGCTAAGATTTATGCCAATCAAATGACTTGGGATATTTCAACTCAAAATATTCAGGCTTCAGGCAATGTCATGTACAAACAAATCAATCCTCCATTTAATACGACAGGGCCAACAGCAGTGGGTAAGCTGCAAGACCAAAGCATTGTCGTTAGTAGTGCTGGCCCAGGCAAAAGAGTCGTGACAGAAATTATTCCTTAGCCAAGGGTAGCTGGAGATACATTTTGCACTCATTGATATAGCTATCACAAGAAAGGTTAGGACAGATTTAACGACCAAAACGATCGCGTACTAATAATCAACCTTCTGCCCTATGCCTTCTGCCTTTTGCCTTTTGCTATACCATGGCTCGTTGTGCAATTACCTTTTCCACGAAGTCCGGATAACGCTGCCATACCCAACCGGGAAAGGCTTGAGGTAGCTCGTTCAACAGTTGCCGCTCTAAAACATGAATGATGTCATCAGCTTCATTCACCAGATCGAACGCTACTGCATCAAAGGGTATTTGTTGATTGATATTAAAATCCAGTTCTAGAAAATAATTTATACTCATATCCTCACCCAATCCTAGTACCAAAAAGATTGCAGCCTTCGGATCGGTAATTTGAGAACAGGTTCGGGAAATGCAATCAATAAACTTTGGCACGTCATCAAATAATCCGTCGGTATAAATAATGAAAAAAGCGCCGCGCTCTTGAGAATGACCGCGATCTACCCAAGTTGTTACGCATTTATCGAGGGTTGGAGCAATAAATGACTTTGTTTTAGGGCGATTTCCTTGGAATAAAACGGGTACCTGCCGGGGATTATTCACAATAATGGGACTTGTTGCGGCTTCGTTTTTACTGAAAAAATATACAGAAATTTCATCACAAATCTTTTGCTCTAAATCGCCTCGCTGCACTTGTCCAGCTGAAAGAATTTGAGCGACGTGTCCCTGCACTACTTCTTGCAGATACTCATAACGGGTTTGATCGCCTGTATCAGCATCCTTTTGGTTCATCGAGCCGCTTTGATCGATCATGATAAAGACATCGCGGTTATAGATGGTTGCAAAGGGAGATTCAACAGTTAAAGTTGCGCTGCTATCCTGTGATTCTTCGGTTGGCTGAGATTCCTCAGAGACAGAAATATCCGCTCGACGGCTGACTAACTCAGGCTTATACTGGCTAAAGAGTGCGAGCAAGTCAGAGCGCTTAGAACGACGTTCGTCAGGAAACTCGTTTCTAATCCCAAAGCCTACACAGAGCTTCTCCACATGTTTTCTGACGGTCGCTTCCTCAATATGTAGAGACTGTGCGATCGCGCGATCGGTTTCGCCAGCCAGCACCTTCAGTAATACCTCTTTTCGGCGCGGTGTTAGTCCTTCAAATTTAACCGTAAATTCTCGTAAATTCATGATTCAGAGCAGAGCAT
>DATNPC010001048.1:0-9899 GCA_036703375.1 Allocoleopsis sp. | reverse complement strand
TGGAGAAAGTGCAGCGTCTAAGCACGTTTTTGCAGCAGGCAACTCCCCCTAAAGTCTTAAAGTTATACTCGACTGACATTCAGCAATGGGTAGATGAGGCCGTGAGATGCTCGAAGTTTGAGGTGATTACCTGCGAACATCAGGCTGATGAAATATACATGCGCCCAGAATGGCAGCAGCAATTGCGTACAGTAGTCAATATTCATAGTTCTCTCTATGGGACATATCGTGGTTTATTGGAAACGGGAGCATCAGAAAATCAGCTAAAAGACCAGTTAAACTTACCCATGTTGCGCCGCTATGAGGAGCGATATTGTGCTAAGTTCACAGACATTGTGGTGACGACAGCAGAAGAGCGACGTCAGATCGGGGCGTTTGAGCCGGAAGGGAAGATTAGGGTCGTTCCGAATGGAGTGGATTTGACTCTGTTTCCCCGACGCATCTCTGACCCAGGAGGACATAACTTAGTGGTGAGTGGAGCGATGGATAATCGGCCCAATATAGATGCAGCACGCTTTTTCAGCCTGGAGGTGTTTCCAGCAATCAAACAGCGCTATCCAGAAGCAAGGCTGGAATTGGTAGGAGCGAATCCAGTACAGTCGATTGTGGAACTAGAGGAACTCTCAGGGATTACTGTAACGGGTCGCGTGCCGTCCATGGTGGATTATCTACACAAAGCAACAGTCTGTGTAGTTCCCATGCGGGCGGGATGTGGCATAAAAAATAAGACGCTAGAAGCGATGGCTGCAGGAACCCCAGTAGTGGGAAGCGATCGCGCTTTAGAAGGATTGTCGGTGGATGGAGGCGATGTTCCCTTGAGGGCATTACGAGCAAACGAACCCACCGAGTACGTGTATGCGGTAAGCCGCTTATTTGAAGATCGGCAACTGAGAAAGCAACTTTCCGAGAATGCGCGATCGCTCATTGAAAAAAAATATACCTGGGAACGTGCTGGTAAGCTTTACGAGCAGGTACTATCAGGGCGTCAAGATTAGGTGAAAGGAGCGAGTATAGATCGATGAAAACGCCCCGAAATTCACGCTCAACCCAGCCAACCGTTCAAGATGCTCATCAAGCTAAGAAACCCTCTCGTCAGCGAATAGGGGCAGGTTCAGCCGGTTCTCCCCGACAATCTCGCATTCAACCAACTCCTCAGCCACCTGTCAGCGCCAAGACAAAGCAACCCGTCAAAAAGTCGCGGTTAGCGGGTTGCCTGACCGCATTGGGCATACTCACGACCTTATTGACAGCCAGTGGTGCGATCGTGGGAGGGATTTGGTTGGGCGTTCTCTTGATGATTAACCCCAATGCCGTTGTCTGGCTAAATAAATTTCTGCCCCAGTGGACTCGTATCCCCATCGCCTCGGCTGCACCGCCACAAAGCCTTGACGCAATTCAAGAGGGACTTCGCAAAAGCGGCTTCATCCCTGGAGAAGCCCTCACCTTAAGTAATTCCGAACTACTACTGCCAATCTTGACCTCGTCGCCTGCTTGCTCGACGGATTGCTCGCAGATTGTCGAACTTCGAGTGTATCAACCTGAATCCAAGGGCGACCAAAATTATTACCGACTGGTCACTCAGCTTCCCGTAAGTGGACCGCAAGAGTATTTTGTTCTATCTTCCCTAGCCAAGACCGACCCAGAAAAAGCAGAAACATCGCGATCGCTACCGTTCACCAAACTTAATCCCTTAGATGACAAAGCTCCAGGGCCCGGCTTCTGGTTTACACTCTCCGGTCAGCGCTTAGGGGGTGACTTTCCCATGACCTATGGAGAGGTGATTCACTACAACCCCGATCGCGCCCATCTCAGTATCATGGTGCAGTGGACGAGTTCCAATGAGCTTGAACCTTACTGGCAGCAAGTCACCGGCACATCAACACCCGAATTAGTCGTCAATCGATCTGCCGATCTAGAGCCCCAGTTCAAGGTTTACCAGATTAAACCCCGCAATTTCGTCCCCGATCCCATTTATTTAGAGGAAATTTCTCTCGTCGATCCTGCCATAGACACTCCAACCTATCGCGATGCTCTGATGCTAGCTCGCAATGGTCTGTGGTCGTCTGCATTACAAGAGTTGCAATCCCAGAAGGCAAAAAATTGGTCAGTTGCGGCCCAAGCGCAGATGGATCTGATTCAACTGCACGCGCAAGTGACCGCGTCTCAGGCACAACAAGCTTGGCCAACCCCCAGTTCTGCCATCCTTGCCAAGTTAATTGACGGTCGCTGGGCAGATGCGTTACTCGTGTTTCAATCGGCAGACTTTTTGGCATTACAAGACATTGCCACGCTCTTGAAGACCGATTCTGGAGGATTGTGGGGGCGGGTAGAAGCGGCGCTGAAGGTGTATCCCAAGGACAATAGTGTGAAAGCGTGGGGGACCTTAATTCTCACAGCCCAGCAAGGACGTGCTAAAGCGATCGCGTGGTTGAAGCAGTTCTCTCCCCCGTCCACCCTCATTTCATCGCAGGAAACGAAGGAAACACCCGACCCCAACGATCCGATTTACCAATTACTCGACCGTTTGGATGCCGCTCTAACAGAAGCATCCTTCACAAGCGGTCATTTAAGTCGGATCGTTGGCACTGCACAACCAGTTGCAAATGTCAACCCATCCGATTGGCTACTGCTGGAAACCGAGAACCCAAACCAGTGGCAACACGGCAAGCCAGAAAACGCGGGGACGCCAGGACGGGCAAACAAGGGAAATTTGCCTATCGCCTCTCCCGCTGCTACTCCATCTACCTCCCCTTTACCGACTGTTCTACCCCCAACCCTACAACTTGATGCACAGCAAGTCTGGTATCAAATCCAGGTGGGAGCATTCAATGATGGTCAGAATTGGCGGCGAACTCCTTTTCCCGATCTACAGTTGCCAAAACTTGCCCAAGCCAAACAGTTGTGGAAACACTTGGGTTTAAACACTGACCCTCACATTCAAATTACGGTCTGGACAACCGAGGGCCAACAAGAATCAATTGTCGCGACCGTTAAAGCCGTTTCCTATCGGAGTGGTATTATCCAACTGTTGGCAGCAGGCGAACCCCTTCCTGCTGCCAGAACAGCCGACAGTGCGATGCACAGGAGTCGTCTCCTCGCCTACACCGATTCTGCTGTTCGTTGGATAGAACCCAGTGCGATCTCATTATCAGAACTCAACAAAGTACAACCTCAGTGGGTGTCAGCGATTCTCCCTACACTCTGGCGCGAGTTAGCTAAGAGTGGAAAAGACCTAATTCATCCGATTTATCGAACTGCCGGAGTGATGCCGACGCCGACGGTGATGCTCGGCGAGATGGGACAATGGTCAGTCCGACCCATTGATGTGACCGGCGACAATAAGCCAGATGCAGTATTGACTCTCTACGAAGACCTCTCCGGAGCAATTAAAAATCCAAGTGCCGACCCCTTAAATACAGGCGTGCCAGCCGCGCTGCTCTACAAACCCCGCACGATGATTTTTTCAGATACGGGTGCCTTACTCTATAGCGAATTTTCCCAAAATGCGAATAGTTCGCTAACTGCGATCGCAGATTTAGGCGATAATGGTGCGCCCGCTTTAGTAATTAACAACCAGAACACCTACAGCCTCAAGCGCTGGTCAGAGCAGCACAAGCGATTTGAATGAAACCATCTCCTTAGAATTTCTTCTAGTGAGATTGAGCGCGATGAAGGCGTAAGTACTCCCGTGCTGAGAGAACGATTTGCCGACGCAGTTGCCTCAGTTGGTTCAGTTCATCCTGATTATCTATCTTCGCTGCCACAGTTATGCCGCACAAAGCCATTTCATCGGTTGTCTGTTCTCCCCAAGTTACCCGTCTTGGCGGATGATTCGGATTATTGGGATTATTGACTGAGTTGTTATAGTAAGCCACCATCTCCAACCGCGTGCCTTTTGGTAAGTTGACTGGCTGTTTGTATTGGTATCGACCTTGCCAGTGAAAGTCCCAGTCTTTAATCCAAATCATCGGCTTTACCGTACCATCTGGTAGGGTGGCGGTCACTTTCATCTCGTGACCCAACAGGTGCATGTGGGGTCCAATCTCTATCACCTGTAAGTCGATAGGAGCTGTGAAGGAGGCAGTAGCTTGATAGCGCTTTTCACCGGGTGGGATATCAAGATTAGTCTGGATAAGTGGAATGCTTAGCGCGACTTTCTGTGGGGCGCTCTTGGCGAAGTATATCCCCACCACAGATTGGTCTGATTCAATGTTGCCGTCGCGGTGGTAGTGATTTTGGAGGATCAGATCGTCGCCTTGCTTGATTACTGCCGCAACTCCGTCGAGCAAGTAATGCGGAACACTTCCCGGTACCCAGCTAGCAACGCCGCCAACTTGACCCCGGAGGCTCTGTCCAGGGCCGCCAAAGCAGGGATATCCGACATCCGAACTTTTTCCATCCAATTTACGTGCCTCATCACTAGGTGCTTGATAGAGAATCGAGTGGTGAACAATCTTGGGATTGCCTGGTTTGACCTCAACCGCTGAGACGTACTGGTTCTTGGGGAAGTTCAGTGGAAGCACAAAACACTGATATTGGTCATTTCCCTCTGCCTGAAGCGTATAGGCTTGTGGCATTTTGACGATCAAGTCAGGCTTGCCTAGTTGCCAACCTTCAGCGAATTTTGGTGTCAGTGGCAAATCGGATGGATTGCCTTCTACTGCACCAGTCTCGGCCCATTGCTGGATCAGAGCAATATCTTGCTCGGTCAGCCGTCGCTCATTTTGAAAAGAACCATAGCCTGGTTCGGGTTTCCACGGTGGCATGTAGCGTGATGTTGTGGCACTTGCTAATTGCTTGGCGTGTTCCGCTGCATCCTTATAGGTCAACAACGAGAATGGTGCGATTTGACCAGGTCGGTGGCAAGTGGCACAATTCTGAAAAAGAATGGGGGCGATGTTCTTGGTGTAAGTAACAGTAGCAGGACGCTCGTTGCCAGCCACTTGAGCAGACAGGGCTTTCGGTACCTGCTCCAGATGGATAACTGTGCAAGCTACGAAGGCAGATGTCAATGCGATCGCCCAGAATCTGATAACTCTATAAATATTGAAAGAGAGTTTCATGGCTTTGTGCCTTTTCAATAGCCTGTAGAAGGCAATTGAATTATATGATGGGCAACCAGTGCCATACCCCTAACGTTACGGATTGGTTAGGATGCCATCTTCCAAATAAGCTACATTATCAGCAACATCGGCAATCCGAGGGTCGTGTGTCACCATCAGCACCGTACAGCCTCCTTCCTTGGCTAACCGACGCAAGATTTCAATCACATTGTGTCCGCTATGAGAATCTAAGGCGGCTGTTGGTTCATCGGCCATAATCAGCTTTGGATTGCCAGCTAAAGCCCGCGCGATCGCAACGCGCTGTTTCTGTCCTCCCGACAAATCCTTAGGTCTTTGATTACCATGAAGACCTAACCCAACCTGTTCCAGCAGGGATTGCGCGACATACCGCGCTCTTTGCCCGCGAATGCCTTTGAAATTCAACACAACTTCAACATTCTCAGCTGCTGTCAGGGCGGGGAAGAGGTTAAAATCCTGAAAAATAAAGCCGATGTTTTGCAGTCGGAACTGTGCAAGCTTAGTTCGAGACATCCGCGTGATATCTTCTCCAAGAAGATGCACATTTCCCGTAGTGGGTGTGAGCAAACCCGCTAAGATTGACAACAAAGTCGTTTTTCCCGAACCCGATGGACCCATTAAAAGTTGGATATCGCCGCTTTTGATGTCGAGATCGATGCCTTTGAGAACTTGAATGCGCTGCCTTCCAGCGTGATACGCCATCTCTACTCCTTTGGCAGTGATGGCTCCTCGATCGGGCACAGCTAAATTTAGTGAGGTAGAATCAGCCCAGCTTTGTTTCTTAGTAAACACAGTAGAGATAATCTCAGCAGCACTCATCGGTTCGAGTTTTAGCGAGTACGACTTAAATGTCAACAAAGGTTGTGCCGCTGTATCAGAGTGTCTATTTCTTCTATAGCTGACGCACTAACCTAAGTGTACAGATTTAGCAATCGGTCAGTTATCAATCTGTAGACAGCTAGAGTTTTGGCACACAGATAGTCTGACAACCCGGATTCTTCATGACGCATTGCTTAGCTGATTGACTGTCTCCGAATCGCTCCTTGTTGTTGGGTGAGTGAAATCTTTCCTTGACGCTCGCACTTGAAGCCCGATTGACGCCATTGGTTGAGATTCACCCCTGTTAGGGGAATGAGTTTGGAGCATTGAGGTTGGATGAACTGGCTTAATACAGCCCAAACTAAGCTACGAGAGACATCTAACCCAGTTTTGAGAACAGATTCCCGATTGCCAGGAATACCTTCTTCCGCTACAGTCTCCACCTCGACCCAAATCCCATGAGCGCCTAAAAGAATTTGCGCCATCCACTTAGCTCGCGGCAGATGAGTCGCAGAGGTAATTAACTTAACTTTACGAACATCCCACCGATTGAAGATTGGAATATTAAAGTAGAAATTATCAAAGGTAGAACGGGCACACCGTTCTAACCAAACTTGCCGAATTGGTGCCTGTTCTCGCTGGAAAATGAGCAAGATGCAAGGGTCTGGCGAACCTTGAGAAATCAATACTCGGACTTCTGGGTGTTGTCTGGCTAACTGAGCAACATAAATTTCTCGGCGAATACTGCCTCCCAGGACAAAAAAAGTATCGACAGACTTCGACGCCGCCCCCTGTAACGAAAACGCGATCGCGAGCAGCCAAAACAACAGGATAACGCTGACAATCAGTAGCCCTAAGCCCAGCTGACATCGTCGCGGCTTAAACCGAAACCAACGTTGACCATTAACCCAGTTGCAGAGCCTGCGTTTACCATTCATGGTTCTTCAAATAACGCCCAGTGATTGGACTCAAACCCATCAATTTTGTAGGGGAAATCAAAAACTGAGTCAGGACACCGAAGGAACTGGCACAAAATTTCCGAGATTTCTGGAAAAAGTTGAGTATAGTAGCAATAAATGGATCGGTTTTTTGTGTCATCAGCGGTACAATCACTTCAAAGCGTCAGCTGAGTGTAGAATCAAGCGCCCGGTACCCTTCAACTCAAGTTTGAAGTTTGAAGTATGACAACGTTCTCAATCCAACTCGAGTCTGTTCATACCCTTTACTGGATTTTTGAAGCTACTGTGAAGGGAGTTGATACTGCATTCAAGGAATGAAGAACCCTCCAGCCTAACTTCATCTTTAAACTGCTACGTTGACAATAACCGTTTAGTTAGCTAACGCCAAACCTGTTATAGCCTCTCTCCATGAACCAATACCAAAAACACTTCCCGTGGCTCAAAGGCGTCCTCTTCACTGGGGCGATCGCAACAACAGCGGCTTTGTCTGTGTTTGCACCGATCGCAGGTCGTTCTGTTTTTGCAGCACTCCAAGACAGTCCTAAAACCGTTGTTGACGAAGTCTGGCAACTTGTCAACCAAGAATACGTTGACAATACCTTCAACAAAGTCGATTGGCAAGCCACGCGGCAACAGCTACTGAGCAAAAACTATACCTCCAAAGAGGCAGCCTACGAGGCGATTCGGAAAGCCCTAGAACCGTTGGGAGACCCCTACACCCGCTTCATGGACCCAGATCAATTCCAAGCGCTGACCAACCAAACATCCGGCGAGCTTTCCGGTATTGGGATTCGCATGGAGATCGACGGGCAAAGCAAGATACTGAAGGTTGTCGAACCCATTGAAAACTCACCAGCAGCTAAAGCCGGTCTTAAATCTGGAGATGGGATTTTGTCAATTAATGGCAAATCCACAAAAGGCATGAGTTTGGAACAAGCTTCGGACTTAATTCGAGGCGAAGTCGGCACCCCCGTCAAGCTGAAAATTTCCCGTGAGGGGAAAGATAGCTTTGATGTCTCGCTCAATCGCGCTCAGATCGAGCTACCCTCTGTCCACGCTAGCCTCAAGCAGGAAGGGCAGCTACGCATCGGCTACATCAGCTTAAATGAATTTAGCTCCCATGCTGCCGAGCAGATGCAAAAAGCAATTAAGAACCTCGGCGATCAGAAAGTAGATGGTTATGTCTTAGATCTACGAGGCAATCCAGGGGGATTGCTGCAAGCTAGTGTGGAAATTGCACGGATGTGGATCGATAACGGTTCAATCGTCCGCACAGTAGATCGTAAAGGTGGCAAACAGGAATTTTCAGCGAATCATACAGCACTGACTTCGCTACCCCTGGCGGTTTTGGTAGATGGGAACTCCGCGAGTGCGAGTGAGATTCTCACCGGTGCGCTGAAGGACAATAAACGGGCAACTGTAGTCGGCAGTCAAACCTTTGGCAAAGCGGTTGTACAATCGGTTCATTCGTTATCTGATGGTTCGGGCTTAGCTGTAACGATTTCTCGTTACTACCCGCCTAACGGAGAAGATATTAACCACAAGGGAATTGCACCCGATATCAAGCTGGATTTAACCAGCGATCAAGAGAAGCGTTTGGAAGCGGAACCTAAGCTGCGGGCTACGAATGATGACCCGCAGTACAAGCAGGCGATCGCGGCTTTAGAGTCCCATATCACGGCAAAGCATCCCAATTTAGGTCAACCAGCTAAGCCAGTGAGTATCCGATAAGAACTGGTAAGAGTTGGCGATCGGGATACAAAAAAATCAGAATTTAGATAAATCCTAGGAAAACGGGGCATTGCCCCGTTTTCCTTATGTCCAGTTGCAGAAGTTCGTTCAATTGCAATGAAGTAGCCGTCATGAACGGCGTACACCAGAACGCATGAAAATCTTTCCCCCTTGCTCCCCAGCTCCCCCGCTCCCCTGCTATTTTCAAGTCAGGTAGGCGCAAATACACGAAGGGATGTCAACAAATGTTAAGAGACTAAAACCCTCTTACCTTCTGCTCTCTGACTTGAAAGTCGGGAGTCGGGAGTCGAGAGTGGGGAATGGGAAATACCCACTTTCATTCATGGCTATGAAATTTTTTCATCGGGACTGCCTTCTGCCTTCTTGCCTCAACGACAACTATTAATGCCCACCTACTTGCTTCCTGTGGGTTCTATGCCTGAGTAGAAAAGAATAGCTGACCTCAAGTTTCCAGTAATGAACGGCGGCGTAATAAAGTCAATCGCCTACTTGCTGTTGATGTGGATATAGGAACAGAATATTTGAGATTGAAAGAACGAGCGAAAACTGAAGATATTTTTAGCTACTTTGCCGAGTTTTTGTCGGGATTGCGTGTAACAAGGGCTTAGGAAAATAAGCATGTTTTTGAATAATAATACTCATAAAGAAAAAGATGCAAAATCCGTTAAAAATCCAATTCATAAACCTGGTTATTAAATTGATAAACCTAGGTATTAAAGAAAATATTGGTGACGGGTAGAGCTTTAAGGATAAGCGTGAGCCAACCAAATCTTCCCCATCTTCCCGAAAATGGCTGAGTAATTGCACTCGGTTATCGCTGAGATGGAAAAGAGAGATCGCTTTTGAGCCGCTGCGGAAATAAGTATTCTTCTAGCAAGAAGCAAATAAGTATTTGTACTCAATGCTTCTGGCGATACATGCTTTAGCGATCGCTTTTGATCTGCTCGGAAATAGGTATTCTTCTAGTGAGAAGAGAGTAATTCCAATTTGTCAAGTACCAGTACTTGCTATCAATACGAGCGACTGCCACTTCGCTCCTAGCTACCAAATCCGGGAGATAGCTTTTTCTTTCTCCCGGATAGTGAGATGAATTGAGGAACTTACCGTTTGCTCCTAGTTGTCACACTCCTTGTACCCGATGGGTTATGTATGCAGTGCTGGTCTAGGTTCTAACTAGTTTGAGCTTGTATTAGATCGTTCCTTGTCAAGGGTTTTTACATGAAGCTTTTATAAACATACTTGCCGAGAAAGTAAATTTATGTCATGTTGTTAAGAAGGTGATTAAATA
>DATNPC010001047.1:0-2284 GCA_036703375.1 Allocoleopsis sp. | reverse complement strand
CGTGCAGGGCGGTGACTTAGGGATGTTGCAGCAAACGGTGCAAGAGCAGTTTCGCGTCCTGGACGATCGCGAAAAGCTCACCCGTTCTGCTCTCGCCAAACTTGAAGCTCACATTATTCGGCGTTTTGTCGAACTGGGGTAATCTATGGATAGCCACAAATTACCTAAAATCAACTGGAAAAAAAGGCAGGCTGGCTTTACCCGAAAAGTAGCGGTTAAAGAAGACCGCAAAATTAGAGCCAGACAGGACAAGAGTCAGAGTATCTGGTTTGGGTTAGGACTGTTGGGGTTGGTGGGTTGGTCGGTTGTCACTCCCACGTTATTAGCGATGGCATTGGGTATCTGGATTGACCAGACATTTCCCAGTCGCTTTTCTTGGACATTGATGCTGATGGTTGCAGGCTTATTCCTGGGTTGCCTGAATGCGTGGAATTGGGTGGCGAGGGAGCAAGCGTCGATCGAGCAATTGAATCAGCCCCAACCTCAACCCCCCGCTCCAGAGGAGTCCAGTCATGAGTAATTGGGTGTATCTGCCCTTGGCGCTATTACTCGGTAGCGGGTTGGGCATCATCTATTTTGGCGGACTGTGGTTGACGGTTCGCTTACTGCCCCAGGCCAAACAACCCGTACTGTTGAGTCTAGTGAGTTTCGTGAGCCGCATCAGTATCAGCTTAATCGGTTTTTACCGAGTCAGTACAAGCGTGCAGCAGGACGCTCCACTTCATCTCCTGGCTTGTCTAGTCGGCTTCTTTTGGATACGAAATATTTTGGTACAGCGCTTGCAGCCCCATCCATCCCTAAAATGAGGGTGAGGGATGAAGCAGGAGCAGCGCGAGACTTTCCTAACATGTAACTCATTATGGAAATTAGTCCTGACGCGATCGTCTTTTGGCACTGGGAAGCCCTAGAAATCAATGCCACTCTGCTCTTTACTTGGGTGGTAATGCTGCTGTTGGCGATCGGTTCTTGGTTCGTCACGCGCCACTTGTCAGAGGATATCCACCTTTCACGCTGGCAGAATTTACTGGAAGTGTTGGTGATGGGCGTGCGAGAGCAGATTCGAGATATCAGCGGGCAAAATCCTGACCTTTATTTACCCTTTGTTGGCACTCTGTTTATTTTTATCGCTGTCTCCAATCTTCTCGCGATCGTTCCTGGCTATCATCCACCCACAGGTTCCCTGTCCACAACAGCAGCGCTGGCAATCTGCGTGTTTTTTGCCGTGCCGTTCTACGGAATTCGGCAACAAGGGCTACTCGGTTACATCAAGCACTATCTTCAACCTAGCCCGCTCATGCTGCCATTTCACATTATTGGGGAGCTTTCGCGCACGCTGTCCCTAGCCGTTCGTTTGTTTGGCAATGTGATGAGTGACGAGATGATCGTGGCAATTTTGCTGTCGATTACGCCTCTATTTTTTCCCATCATCATGCAGGCACTCGGATTGCTCACTGGGCTGATTCAGGCTTATATTTTTGCCATTCTTGCCATTGTCTATATTGCTTCAGCGACTCAGATGCAGCACGACGCAACCGAAAAGCCTTCAAATCGGGAGAATATTGCAGATGGATAATATAGGTCTGACAGCCATGGTGTCAATTCTGGCATCGGGATTAACGATCGCGATTGGCTCGATTGCTCCAGCGTTAGGGGAAGGACGAGCCATTGCCCAAGCGTTGACGGCCTTGGCACAACAACCGGATGAAGCGAATACCATCACTCGTACCCTGTTTGTGGGGTTAGCGTTTATTGAATCGATCGCTATTTACTGTTTTGTCGTCGCGCTGATTTTGATTTTTGCTAATCCCTTCTGGAATTATATGGTGACCAAAGCAGGAGTTTGATTTCGTGGAAATCAATGGGTTTACCTTTATTGCTCAGATCGTCAACTTTCTGATTCTGGTATTCTTACTGAAACGCTTTTTGTATCATCCCATTGTCCAAGCAATGGAGCGGCGAGAGCAAGCGATTAGCGATCGCTTGCAAGCCGCACAACAAAAGCGGCAAGAAGCGCAGCAGGAAGCCGAGCGCTATCAGCAACTGCAACAAGAGCTAGCGAACCAACAAGCCGCCATGCTAGCTCAGGTCAAATTAGACGTGGAGCAAGCGCGAAAAGAACTCTTGCAGTCGGTTCGCGATGAAGTCGCAGCCTCCCAAACCCATTGGAAAGAAGTCGTTCGGCGGCAGCAAGACTCATTTTTGCGAGAGTTACGGCATCGCGCGATCGAGCAAATTCAAGATACCATCCGTCTGGCTTTGGTCGATCTAGCGGATACCGACTTAG
>DATNPC010001046.1:0-12266 GCA_036703375.1 Allocoleopsis sp. | reverse complement strand
GTAAGTCTATTTCTTGCCCATTCGACAAAACGCGCAACCAATCCACTAAAAAGTCATCAATCGGAGGAACTTGTTGGAGCGATCGCCAAATAACATAGTCAAACTCACTTTCGATTTGTTCAGCGCAGCGTACTGTTAAAGCTGTTTTGCCTATACCTGTCATTCCTATGATGGCTACTAAGCGGCATTTGTCCTGCACAATCCATTTTTTTAAGGTAGAGAGTTCCTTAGAACGCCCGAAGAAGCAAAGAGGAAGAGATTCGCTCCAATCTTGAGGATGAGGAATTGAGGTGTGGGGTTGAGGAATTCTCTCTTGAAGTTGACGTGCTCGGCGCTTCAGTACAGAACGGAAATTTCGTTTTGTTACAGGTTCTCCCAAAAGGTTTGAGAGCCACTGCCATAACTGAGAGCCAACTGACTTGATATAATCAGCGCTGTATCCAGCGGTTTCAGCAATTTGTGAATAAGTTTTCCCCTCCCAAGCTTGGTGGATCACCAGTTCTTGAACCGGATTGAGGTCGATGGGATTCAGGGTGAGTTCTAATGTTAAAAGAATTTCTTCTATTGTCATTTTGGCTATCTCGTTACTTGTCGCTACGATTGGAATCTGAGACTTAATACACTAGAATCCAGAGGAGCACGAATAACCAAAGACTTACTACTAGGTTACGATCCAGAGATTTATTTGAGTAGAGCCTATTTTGTCACAAATTTTCTATTAAACAGAACTCTTCATATCCTATTTGAAAGTTAACTCTACTTCGCCATACTTCACCCTGTTTTTTTTTACCTCATCCTACTTCTTTTTACTTCACGTTGGGATTTACCCAAATTCTGCTCCTCCTAACTCCTACTTTGGCTTACGGACACTCTTCGTTTAAATCCGGAAAAGTTGATGAGTGTTAACACTGACTGCTTGACGCATTTTTTCAAAGCCTTGATGCCACATTACGTATTTTCGCCGTTGGAGGGGCTTGTGTCAGGCAGCCAGGTATTCGCAGGTTTAAGGCGTGTCATCAATTAGCTACACATCCCGTACCAGTAGTGAATTCTGGCTGTCAGGCTCGTTCGAGCTTTATAGCCGTAAAAGCCTTGCTCTGACAGCATTCTACATTTAATTGATGACACGCCCTAGGTCAGCCCGCCTCTAAGGCAAAGATAATTATATAGATTTGTAATTTAATGTGAAGAAAAGTTGATGTCAAATCCAGTCGATTGCACGCAGATGCGATCGCGTCATCATAGGAATTGTAGCCGTTTTTAGCAATGTAATTACAAATATCTCACTTTTTTCTCACCTCTTCCTTACCGACAATCATAGTGAACTGAATTATCTTGAGATCGACAAGGTTATCCCAGCCCAAAAACAATGATTTCTTCACAGATTCGCATCATTGTCAGAGCGAGAAACTTTGAAAACATTTCCACATTTAAAGAGGTAGAAAAATGAACATTAAATCTAAGCTTTTAGTTAACGTTATTACAGTTACTGCCGCTGCATTAGGTTTTGCGGCTAGTGCCTTAGCTGGTGAAGGTGGTGTCGCTGGTTCTGCATCTTTCCAACTCGATGCCACGGGTAATGTTGAAAATGCTGCTGTAGCAGCAGCTGTTGGTAAAGATTCAGCCTATGCAGGTGCCAATAACTATCCTGGGTTTTTTAACTCTAAATTAGATGCCTTTGCTGTTGGTACGGGTGGTCAAATTACAACGAATGGTTCCACCAATTATATACAATCAGTTGGTCAGGATACTAACCGATTCACTTCCCAACTTAACAACCTGAACGGCGATAATATTGACATTAATGCCACGACTGGTGAGACAACAGCTTCTCCATAACTCTCCATCTGCCGTTGAGCTAAGCCAGATGACTATGGATGAGTTGACATACGTTTCTCGAACTCAGGAAACGGCAGATTAAGTAATTTTGGCTAACTCATGCAGAAAAAGAGTTAGGAAATCCTTGACTCAATGAGTGGGAAAAGAAGAATTGGAACCAATCCATACTTTCTTTTCTCGCTCTTTCCCTCATTCTTCTATTTTTCTAGTCTTTATACAAAAGAATACAGCTTGATATTTAAAACCAGTTAACATATTTGATTTTTATCAAAAATTGGTATTGTGCTGGTATTAAATTTATGAAAATCCCCAAAAGTGTATTATTAGCAACGTCCTCAGCTCTAGTCATTCAAAATATCGCAGAAGCATCAACACCTCCTATCCCACTCCTAGAAGACAATCCTGATTCGTCACCCCCTCAGCAAAATCAGTCCGAGGAAGATATTCCATCTCGCATCAGTACACAAAGAATTTCACCGGAGAATAGTACAGAGTGTGAACCGTTATCAGGTACTCCAAATGCTTCCCGGAATTTGACAAATGACAATACTACCGCAAAACCTCAAACTGAATCCCCAACCTCAAAAAGAACGATTCCCTGTGTTTCAACCGCAGAATCGCTAACATTGCCCCCAACCTCTCCTGCTGTTTCTCAACTTCATGAATCAGCCACTTACAAGGCAACAGAATCCCGAAGAGATGTTCCTAATTCATCTCCAGTTGTAATTACGACGATTACGCCGCCTACTGTTTCGCCAACTAGGGATACAAGGAATACATCCGATCGCGACTTATCATCTACATCTCGAAAGCCCAATCAATCCCAAGAAAATCCTCCGCCTATCCGTCTGATACCGGTTGCACCACCGGAAACATTACTCAACTGTGAATCTTCAACTCAAGACAAGTACAACTCCAGAAATTCAACAGTTACAACGACTAACCCTCAATCTAATATTGAAGCATCAGCCTCTCAACAAATGCCTCCTTGCGTTTCCGTAAGACCATCCAATAATTCAGTAACGAATGATGCGTTTGGTTCACCACATCAGGAACAAGACATTCCAAATCCGCCGAATAATTCTATCTATATTAAACCGCCGCAAATTATTCCCAATTCTCGATTAAGCCCATTTACAACCACCATTCCGCTTAATGGCAATGTTATCAACCATCTGACTGAATGGGAAACTAGCAATAGCTTTAGCTTTGGCAACGATCGCAGCAGCAATCTCGATCTCAATGCTCTCGTTAGAATTCGCTCTCAGGTTGAGCAGAGTTTGACTAAAGATAACGTCTTTACTTCTGACCAACGGGGACTGTATTTACAAGTTCAAACAGTTCAAACAAATCACGAAGTTGAACTCCAGCACCGTGAACCTCAGACGATGCAAGGTTTGATTATTCAGGAAACATTTACTGGACCTTGTTTGGGGCAAGTTCAACAAGAAGGCTCTGCCAACGCCCAATGTAGTTTTACTCCGGCTCTAGTGACCGATCGCAATAGCATTAACCCGCAATTTTTCTTGCCTACTCGTATTAACCAATTTGGTCAAAGTGGTGATGTCATTTCTCCAGAAACTTTGGAAAGTTTAGCCCAGCCAGGATTCCAAAATGTAGGAGCGAACGGTCAGGTTGTGGGCTTGGATCTGTATTTTCCAAATCTTGGAACAATCCCTGGAAATAGCGATGGCACTCGCCCAACAATTGCTCGGAAGGAAGACATTGAAACTACGCTGTTGCTGGGTGTTTCCCGTGTCCGACAAATCCTAGTGGCTAATTCCACAGAAGCTGCTATCGGTCGCACAATTCGAGGGACTGGCTTTATTATCGATGATGATAATATGTTACTGAATACAGCTGTAGCTTTGGGAACAGAAATTTTCCCCGATGTGAAGCCTAAGCTACACGGCAGTACTGCTCCTGTCAATACTAACATTAATCTCAACTTATTTAGAGCTGCTAATAATACTTGGATTCCGCCGAATAGCTGGACAATTTATCAAGGAGGGTTGGGTAGAGCTGCTCATGCCCAATCGACATCCACAGAAAAAGCTACCTTACCCAATGCTTATTTTAATAGTCTTTGGATAGGTCTTTCTCCAGTGACCGAGCGATCGCGTTCTACCGATGTTCGCTATGAAGCCACTGGCCCTGAACGGATTACGATAGCAGCTGGGGGCGAGGGAGGACCACTCGATAACGCCAGTTTTTTCTCCAGTGTCAACGGTAGTGTGATTAATTCCGCTGACCTTCAGGATTTTTATACCCAAGTTTACCTAACATTTTTAAATCGCAATGTCGATCTGGTTACAGCCGATAAACTGACGGAACGAACGACTTACCATCCTCACCTGAGTTTCACGGGGAATATTACGAATACGCATCAAGTGTTCCGGTATTATGCAGGTGCGATCGCATCTGCTTCTGTTATCGCTTATCTAGGCGCTGATTACACTAAGAATTTTAATAATTGGCTCTTGAACGCTAAGGCTATTGGTTACATCAATCCCGATCGAGATTATTTCAGTCATGTTCAAACTAGTTTGGTACGCTCGATTCAATTGGGTTCCAATGCGAATGTTAGCTTAGTGGCTGGGTTGCGCTATGCCTTTAATCAAACCTCAGACCCTTTAGACACTCCAGTTGATAACTATGTCAGTGTAGGTGCTAGAGCAAATCTTGGGCCTGTATCCATTGGAGTCACTCAATATTTTGATGGCATCTTACCCAATTCTATTGACACGGCTTTAGGTGTGGATGCTTCTCTAAGACTAGGGCGTGTCATCAATTAGCTACACATCCCGTACCAGTAGTGAATTCTGGCTGTCAGGCTCGTTCGAGCTTTATAGCCGTAAAAGCCTTGCTCTGACAGCATTCTACATTTAATTGATGACACGCCCTAGGTTCTCAAGGTCGAATCACTGGTTATATATCCCCTAGTAGTAACCAGATGAGTTATGGCGCGATCGCACAGTATCAATTCGGAAAAGATTACAATAGCCCTACCTTAGTTTTCGGCTGGCGCAGAGATCGTTATGATTTCGGCAATGATGCCTCCGATAATCGTCTAGAAACGGATAATGATATTTTTACTATCTTGTTCCGGATTGGTTCGCCAACAACATCGTTTAGAGTACCGGGGTAAATCTGCTCATATCTCCTAGGAAAATAAGGCAGAGGGCAGAAGGGACAGATTGACTTGTCATTGTAGAGACGTGCCATGACACGTCTCTCACTCCCCCTGTTTCAACCCACCACGAAATTCACCAGCTTCCCAGGCACAACAATTACCTTCTTAATCTCTTTACCTTCAATGTAACGCTGAGCCACTTCCGATTCACGAGCATACTGTTCCAACGCCTGCTTGTCCGCTTGGGCGGGAACTTGAAGCGTGCCGCGAGTTTTGCCCATGATTTGAATCACTAACGTAATTTCATCGGCAACCAAAGCGTCTGGGTCGTATTTCGGCCAAGCTTGAGTGTGAACGGATTCGGTACGACCGATCGCTTGCCACAACTCTTCAGTAATATGAGGAGCAAAGGGAGCCAATAACAGGATTAAGGTTTCAATCCCTTCGGCATACACGGGTGAGTCTTTGCAGGTTGCATCGAGCAACGCATTGCTTAGTTTCATCAACTCCGAGATGGCCGTGTTGAATTGGTACTCGCCCTCTAAATCCTCCGTAACTTCCTTAATCGCCGTGTGGATAGCTCGTCGTAAGTCTTTTTCAACCTTACTCAAGTTGCCACCTTTAGAGGCGTTAGATTTTGCCTTTCCAGCAGCGGCAAATTCCGTCCCTAGACGCCAGACGCGGTTGTTCAGGAAGCGGAATTGTCCCTCAACATCTGCATCATCCCATTCCAAGTCTTTTTCAGGGGGTGCCTTGAACAGGATAAACATCCGTGCGGTATCTGCACCGTACTTCTTAATCACTTCCTCCGGGGCGACGCCGTTGTACTTAGACTTGGACATCGTTTTGTAGGAGACTTCCAGCTTTTCTCCCGTTTCTGGGTCTTTTGGGTCAGCTGGGTTTACCTGAGCCGAGGGAATATACTTCCCAGTAGTGGGATTAATGTACGTTAAGCCCTGAACCATGCCCTGTGTTAACAGGCGTTGGAAGGGTTCGTCAAAGTTGAGCAAACCCCTGTCTCGCAATACCTTAGTAAAGAACCGCGAGTACAACAAGTGCAGAATTGCGTGTTCGATGCCACCCACATACTGATCGACGGGCATCCAGTCATTCGTCTTGCTGGAGTCAAAGACTTGCTGTTCGTTCTTGGCGTCTGTAAAGCGCAGGAAATACCAGGACGAATCAATAAACGTATCCATCGTATCTGTTTCCCGCTTCGCTGCGGTGCCACAGCTTGGGCAAGGCACATCCGCCCAACCCTCGACTTGCGACAAGGACGAAACTCGACCCCCCGTCAAGTCCAAATCTTCCGGCAACTGCACGGGCAAATCGGCTTCTGGAACTGGTACTATCCCGCAGTTGGGACAGTGAATCACGGGAATTGGCGCACCCCAGTAGCGTTGCCGCGAGATTAACCAATCCCGCAGGCGATACTGAATTCGAGCCTTACCCCATCCTTGTTGTTCGGCATGTTGAATAATGGCCTGTTTCCCATCCGTGGACGCCATGCCATCGAAGGAACCGGAATTCACCATAATTCCTGGTTCCGTGTATGCCGCTTGTGGCACAGGTATCTCGCCTGTATTCTCCCCTGGTGGAACAATCACCACTCGGATGGGCAGATTCTGTTGCGTGGCAAATTGGAAGTCCCGCGTGTCGTGTGCGGGAACGCCCATCACTGCACCCGTGCCATACTCGTACAGCACGTAGTCCGCAATCCAAATGGGGATTTCTTCTCCCGTGAACGGATTGATTGCCTTTCCACCCGTGGGAATCCCGCACTTGGGTTTGTCTTCAGCGGTGCGTTCGAGTTCGCTTTCTTCAGAAACTTCTTTGATAAACGCATCAACCGCCGCTTTGCGATCGTCTGTCGTAACTTTTGGTGTCAAGGGATGCTCTGGGGCCAACACCACATAAGTGACGCCATAAACCGTATCGGGACGAGTGGTAAAGACACCAATTTTTTCATCTAACCCGACGATCGGAAATTCTAAATAGGCACCAACTGATTTGCCAATCCAGTTTGCCTGCATCAACTTGACCCGTTCGGGCCAACCTGTCAATTTGTCGAGGTCGTTGAGCAATTCCTCAGCATAATCAGTAATCTTGAAGAACCACTGCCGCAACAGTTTGCGCTCGACTTTGGCACCGGAACGCCAGGAACGACCCTCACTATCGACCTGCTCGTTTGCCAATACGGTTTGATCGACAGGGTCCCAGTTCACGGCAGCTTCTTTCTGGTAAGCTAATCCTGCCTTGAGAAATTGCAAGAAAATCCACTGCGTCCACTTGTAATAATCCGGCGAACAAGTGGCGAGTTCGCAATTCCAATCGTAGGACAACCCCAAGCGCTTTAACTCAGAGCGCATCTGAGCAATGTTTTGATACGTCCACTTGGCTGGATGAATCCCGCGTTGGATTGCAGCATTTTCCGCCGGTAAACCAAAGGCATCCCAACCCATGGGATGCAGTACCCGATCGCCTCGCATCCGGTGAACTCTGGCAATCACATCTGTAATCGTGTAGTTACGGACGTGACCCATGTGCAGGTTGCCCGATGGATAGGGAAACATCGACAGAGCGTAGAATTTCGGTTTATCGCTCTGGGTGGGGGTGCGATCGATACCGCGATCGCCCCAAATCTTTTGCCATTTTTCCTCTATCTGACCTGGGTTGTAACGGGACTCCACAAAACTTGCTCCTACTGGACTCGCTATGCGCCTTTGCTTGTTGTATTTTGACACATCACCGATTGAGAATTTTGCTGATGTAGCTTAGGAATAACCGGCGAATTGTACTTATACTACTCATTGTAGTATGTTAGGGCTGGTGATGAGGCATTGAATACCTTAAACGTTTTTGTATACGGAACGCTTAAACCAGGGGAAGCCAATTATCAACACTATTGTGCGGGAAAGGTCGTAGAGGAGCAAAAGGCGATCGCATTTGGACAGCTTTACGATCTGCCACTAGGGTACCCAGCGATGACGCCTGGAGAAAGCCCAGTACGAGGTTTTTTGCTCACCTTTACTGACCCAAGCGTCTTAACCGCTTTAGATGAGCTGGAAGATTACAATCCTAAGCGATTGCCCCACGAGAATGAATACGAGCGCAAGCAAATAGAAACTTACAGTCATTCGGGTCAATCCCTAGGACTGGCTTGGGTCTACTTCATGACACTCGAACAGGTAGAGCGTTTAGGAGGCGTGCTGCTGCGATCGGGTTGGTGGAGTGGCTATGTTAATTCCTGGGAAGATTAGAAGGAAATGATTTTGAACTGCTGTTATCTTTTGGTAATTAAGAATCAATGAATAACAGGTAATAGGTAGGATTTTGACAATCACCAATTCCCCATTACCTGTTATCCGTTTTTAAACGTTTTTTAGTTAATTCAGATTGTTTTTGTTGGAATCATAGCGTAGTGCTGGAGGCTCTACAGATTTTTCTGGAGAAGCCACAGGTGCTTTGGGAATATCAATCACCGGCTGATTCAAACTGATCATCAGTGGTGGTTCTGAAGCTTTCTCCTGTTTGGGAACGAAAGCCAATTCTGGTACTAACGAGCGAGTACCAGGAATCATTCCGGAGAAAGCACTAACAACCATAGCAGCGATCGCGGCACCTCCCCAGAATATAGTCCGTCGAGTTCTGCGGCGGTCTAGGCGCGAGAAAACCTGTTGCGCCGTCTCTTGAGGAGTCGCTTCGGCTGACGGCACGGGGAGCTTCTGCAACCCTTGACGTAGCTTCAGCAGTCGGGCATGCAAGCGCTGCATATCGACGTCAGTTGCCAACAGCTCTTGAACGCGAGCGCGTTCTGCGGCTGTGACTTCACCATCTACATATGCACTGAGTAATTCAAAGCGATCGCGCTGTAGGCTATCCATTTCTTTGGTAGCTTCTGGCTGAGAAAGTTTACGAGCGTCAAAATTTGAGGTCATTTTTGCATTACCACCAAGTCATACCAAGCGCCCACTGCAAGGATATCTTAATACACCCAATCAAAAAATGAACAATCCCCAAGGTAGTAGTAGGATACTTTTTGTGATGGAGGAGACGGTCGGTTAATCGTCTAGGTAAGTTTGGAGTTGAGATTGGAGTCTCGCCCTAGCTCTGGCAATTCTCGACTTGACGGTGCCTAAAGAAACACCAGTGATTTCGGCAATTTCCTCATAGGCCATGCCTTCAATTTCTCGAAGCACAATGGTCGTGCGGAATACCTCAGGCAAGTCTGTAATTGCCTCGCGCAGCTGTTCGTAGAACTCTCGCGTTGTCATGTCTTCTTCAGGACTGGGATTGTCGGAGGCAATTTCCCAATCCATCTCGCCGTCATCCATGTGACGGGGAGCATCTAGCGAGAGAGGATGAGCTACCCGCTTGCGCTTGCGGAGTTCATCGTAGAACAGGTTAGTGGCAATTCGGCTTAACCAGCCTTGGAATTTGACGGGTTCGTTTAACCGCTTGATGTTGCGGTAGACGCGAATCCAGACTTCTTGGGCCAAGTCAGCTCTGTCCTGCCAATCCGGAGCTAGATGATACAAAATCTTATCCACATGGGCTTGATACCGGCGGAGAAGTTCGGCAAAGGCAACACGGTCAGGACGGATTCCCTCCTGACAGCGCAAAATGAGATCGTAGTTAGAGAGTTTATCGGGGGATTGCACCGGTACTTGAGGAACTGTCGCCTCAACCGTTGACCAGGATAAAGAAATCGATTCGCTCATGGCTGGAATGGGTGCTGTAACATCCTTCCTCTCCATGACGCCCAACTTCACTTCCATGTTCCTGCTACAAACGATATTGATTACGTTTTTACTAGCAGGCGATCGCACAGTTGAAAGCAAATTAACTATTATCTCTTGTTCAACCGCTATAGACGCTCCTCCAGCTGGAGGAGTTTTACTTAGCGCCTCTAAGATAGTCGCTTAGTTGCGTTAAGCGCTACCAACCATTTGGCATTCCTCAAACAATTATCCCAGTTGAGCGATCGCGATTGAGCATTTACCTCACAGCCATCGCCCGATCTCACGATGCTTATGCGATCGCGCTAGCATAGCGGTAGCTTTTCTTACAAAAAGCCCAGCGTTCTTATGGCGCATAGCCTTGGCGACAAAACAGCCGATAACATTGCATTTGCTAGACCATTGTCAAGGGTCTGCATCATAGAGAAGCGAGTATCCGAATTCTCGCGGGCAAAATCTGCTTCCGGGAGAAATGATTGTCAGTTTTTCCCTGGCTACCAGTGCAATCGGTATATACCCTGAAGGAGTCTGGGTGAGAGTGAAAAAAGCTACAACGCGAAAGCGAATTAATATACTGATGGCCGAAGACTCAACCGACGATCGCATGTTGATGAGACAGGCGCTACAAGAGAGCCATTTGCTCTGGCATCTCCATATGGTTGAGGATGGCGAGCAATTACTAGACTATTTGTACCATCGTCACGAGTACAAAGACTTGACAAAAGCACCGCGACCTGATCTAATTTTGCTGGATGTGTACTTGCCTAAGATCGATGGGATAGAAGCGCTGCAAGTCATTAAAGCCGACCCTACTCTCCGGCGCATCCCGATTGTCATGATGACCGCTTCAAAATCTGAGAACGATATTCGCCGTTGTTATGAACTCGGTGCTAGTTCTTATCTCACCAAACCGATGACGTTTGAATTGCTCTTAGAAGCAGTGAACACCTTATGCCAATACTGGTTTGATATCGTAGAACTACCGCCTGCTAGTACCCATGAACCATGATGGGCGTAAATATCTCATTCAAGACGAGCTTGATGTTTATATGCTTTGGGTCAGCAGTAGTATTATTTTCAGCTGCTCGGCCAGAGCCTAAGCTACACCAACTGATTCCGAAACAACCGACCCCGAAACCAAAAGTTGTATCGATCGCGCGGCTTAAGCCTGTCTTAACTAAAGCGATTACCGCGATGAGTTCTCGAATCGTGGTCGATCTGAGCGATGCCAAAGTCTATAGTTACTGGGGCGATCGGATAATTGCCAGTTATCGAGTGGCTGTGGGTCAACCGGGTTGGGAGACGCCTACCGGCACGTTCAAAGTGATTCAAATGCTGCGTAATCCTATCTGGAAGCAACCGATCACCGGCGACCTCATTCCCACCGGCCCCAAGAATCCGTTAGGCGATCGATGGATTAGTTTTTGGTCTGATGGAAAACATCAAATTGGGTTTCATGGTACCAATGACGAGACGTTAGTGGGACAAGCGGTTTCCCACGGCTGTTTGAGAATGCGAAATGCCGATATCCGATCCCTATATCAACAGGTGGGTTTAGGAACACCAGTGATTGTCAGGAAATAGTTATTGGTTGTTTGTTGTTGGTAGATTCCGTTCTCCCTAGATATAGCAGTTCTCAATTGAGTGGAACACAAATGGTTTGTAGGGGCGATTCATGAATCGCCCCTACTGACAACTAACTAACCAATAGAGTTGGGTTCAAATTGAGGCGCGTAATCTTGTAACAAGTTACTAACTTGCTTGAGGACATCGTTACCAGTGCTTTTACCGATCGCTTGACGCTCGGCACCAAAGTCAGGTCGATCGAGGTTACGAGCGATTCCGTTACGGACTTGCTGGGTAATTAAATTCTGGAGTTCCTCTTTCGCCCGTTGACGCTGGTAATGAGCGCCTTCTTCCGTCGTGGCATAGAGCGGGGGAAGTCGATTCAGAGCATAAGCGGCGATATCTCCGACATCCAAAACGCGATCGCTCATCGCTTCAATTTCCGCGACTTGAGCGATCGCTTCGGTGAGAACCAACTCCTCCATGACATTGATAAACTGCTTGCGCGGCACGGCTACCACTTCACCCGTCAGCAGCGCCCCCATCAGCCGGTCCAACGCCATATATTCTTCTATCGACAGCTCTGAGGCGGTATCACAGATTCGTCCCACCTCAGTTTCCATCACTGGGGTCAGGTAACCATCTTGCAGAGCTTGTTCAACGATCTTTTCGATACTCATGGCGTTGGATTGTACTTCCCAATAGTCGCGGTTTAGGGAATACTTGGCACCATCTTTCCTCAAAAGGATACCAAATCCCTTTCAATTCAGGAAACTTCACTAAAACTTTATCAAGCTTTTATTCAAAGCCTTGTTCTCTCCACGGTTCTGGATCTACAGACAGTCCGTGGACATATAAACCCCAATGAAGGTGAGGTCCGGTAGCCGCCCCTGTAGAACCCACGGCACCAATTTTTTGTCCGGCTTGCACGAGCTGTCCTTCCCGGACATCAATTCGTGAGAGGTGCATCATAATACTAGTCACACCCT
>DATNPC010001045.1:0-4137 GCA_036703375.1 Allocoleopsis sp. | reverse complement strand
TCCAATCCATGACAAAATGCTCGTGTTTAGTGTAAACATCAGTGCCCTCAGATTGTGGGTCAACGTCCGCGCAATCCATAAACTCTAGTCCAAATAGCTGCCATTCTAAGCGTTGAAGGTTGGCCCTAAATTTGGAGAGACTACATCCTGTTGCCGCATCGTTGAACCCATTTTGAGCTACGTAGAGGTTTCCAGCTCGATCGGCTCCTACTCCCGATAATCCAGCGAAGCGAAAAGCTCCTACTTCTCCCCGACGATAATCTTGCTTGCTAGTAAACACTCCTCCTTGTTCTCCCAACGTTCCTATCAATACAGGAACAGGAGATGTCGTTGAGATAGAGAGGACTGGACTATTGGGAAATGGTACTGGATTTCCTTGAAGGTCGTAACGGCAGACTCCATACAACATCTGACCTGCTTCGCCCTGTTGCTCTTCCATCCCTACGAATAAGTACTGCTGATTAGCGCTAACCGCCTGACCCCCATGTCTTCCGGCGATATGCAAGTCGGCGACTAATCCCAAGACATCCCCGTCCTTATAGATTCCGACCTCTCGCCCCGCTTCATCCCACAAACAATTTGTGTAGCATGTGCCATCAGGAGCGACATAGAGGCTACTGATTTGAAGTTGTACCCACTTTTCCCCTCCACCAAAGGAGTTTCCAATCCAAGTTGTACGGTATTTAGAAGAATCAGACATCTTGTCTAGAGCCATTAAAACAAGTTCTTTAGGCGATCGCCCAATCGTTTGAGGACGGAGTTTTGCCCAAACGCCCCTGAATTGGCTTACTCCCAAACCCACTAAAACTCCAATATTGATGAGAAAGTCTCGCCGTCTATTTCGATTAGATAGCAAGCGTTTCCAACGTAAATAGTCCATAAATAATATTGCGATCGCGCACGTCAATACAAGAAGAGATATCTGATCACTGATGTTTAATTTTGTTGTAGCAGAGCTGACGTAAGTTTTGGACTAACTCATCTTTTCTCTGCTCTAACCGAGGATAAGCAGAGAAGTACTTTTCTTGGTCAACAATCTCTTGCCCATCTAGCCCTAATTGAGTGCAGATATCGATTGCCAAACCTGAGACTTATTGAATCGCCACGCCAGAATCCCCGCTGCCACAGCCAAACCGATCGCTAATCCCCACCAGAGTCCAACGCCGCCAAACCCCAATCTTAAACCCAATGTATAGCCGCAGGGCAAACCAATTCCCCAATAGGCAAGAGTGCCAATCAGCAATGGAATTCGGGTATCCTTCAAGCCCCGCAATGCACCAGCTGCCGTCACCTGAATCCCATCGACGATTTGAAACATTGCCGCCACTCCCAAAAGTGTCTTTGCCAAGCTGACGACAGCCGCATTTGCTGGATTGGCAGTATCAATATAAAGCGACACAATCCTGCCTGGAATGGTCCAGAACAAAATGCCCATTGTTGCCATAAACAGGGCAGCCATGCCAATATTTACAAATCCCGCCAATCGTGCGCCTTTAGGGTTCTTTTGTCCCATCAACTGTCCGACTCGTACCGTGGATGCGATCGAAATACCGAGGGGAATTGTGAAAGTAACAACGGCTGTCTGCAAGGCAATTTGGTGAGCTGCTAATGTAACTGTTCCTAACTGCCCCATGAGAAACGTGACGAAGGTGAAAAATCCCCCCTCTACTCCTGCCAGTACGCCAATCGGCACGCCCACTCGCACAAGTTCCCCAAATCCTTTGCCCTCAAATTGATGCAGATGAGAAAACGGACGGTAAACCCGAAGCTGAGGTTGAGTGAGAATATAAATTGCCAAAGCTGCAAACATGCCCCACAGCGACAGCGCACTCGCCCAACCGAGTCCTGCTAATCCCAATGCCGGAAACCCAAATTTGCCGAAGGCTAGGACATAGTTGGCTACAACGTTGAACGCCGTACCGACAACCATCACTACAATCACGGAACGGGGGCGCGAGAGAGCGGAGACAAAACTTCTCAATACCGCAAAGCCCAATCCAGGAAAATAGCCCCATGCGATCGCATTTAAATATGTCTGCGCTAAGGCAATGTTTTCAGGTGCTTGCCCCAGTAAGCGCAACAGGGTTCCGCTCTGCCAAATCAACAGCGTTACTGGAATTGCCAAAATCAGGGATAACCACAAGCCTTGTCGCACGACTCGACCAACTGGCTCGATTCGTCCAGCGCCATAAGCTTCTGCTGCAAGTGGACTGACGGCGGAGAGAATTGCAGAACCAATATTGAGCAGTAAATAAAACGTAGCAGCTCCCAATGCCCCTGCCGCAATGATTTGGCTTCCGAGAAGCCCCATCATGACTGTATCGACAAAGGTCGTTCCCGCTTGAGATAACTGCGCTCCAGCAAGAGGAACGGCTAACAGTAGGGACTCTTTAATTTCAGCAATGACCCTGGATTGCGATCGTGCGTCAGTCATTTTGAAGTGTAAAGTTCAATTAGGGAACGGGATACTGGTCGAATCGTTGCATCAACTCCAGTAGCTCCTCTCGGCTAGGCTGTCGCCCATTCTTCGTCAGTTCGGCTAACCCCTCAAAATACTGCTCCCTTGAATCAGCAGGACAGAACATAATTAGCAGCTTCGCGGGCGTTTGTCCTGGATTGGAGAAGCCGTGGGGCGTATTTTCCGGTACGAGCATGAATGCTCCTGGTGTACCAATTACTCGTTGTTCGCCCAGCACTAGTTCGACTTCACCTTCTACAACATAGAACATTTCGGTCAGTTGCTTGTGGATGTGAGGACTTGCTCCCTCTGTTCCTGGCTCCATAACAAACTCAAAGAGTCCAAAGTGACCGTGAGTATCGTTGCCTGTCGCTTTGAAGGTGCAGCTACTCGTGCGAATCTGAACGGATGGCCCTTCTCCAGGTCGTAATATAACGGGTAACGACATTCTTAACTCCTAATGGTTATTTAACGTTACTCGATTGATATGTTGAATATCTCTAACCATTGCTGGAGCTTTTGCCGCAGTAAAAAGCGAGCGGCGATTAGTGACCACATAATGACCACGTCATAACGTTTGGGTTGCTCTGACTGTTCAAGGTTGAAATTTTAACAACTGGTCACTGGTCACTGGTCACTGGTCACTGGTCACTGGTCACTGGTCACTGTTTGCTGACTACTGATTCAACCTCCTGACCATAGGAAATCTCCAGTGTATGTCCGTCAGGATCGCGAATAAAAGCCCAGTAACCAACTGGAGGAGGTGAATCGATCGGTCCTTTGAGTAAAATCCCTTCAGACTGAGCCTCCTGGCAAAGGCGATCGACCTCTTCGCGAGACTCGCAGGCGACACCGAGATGGGATTCCGGTAAAAGTGCGCCGTCTACTTGAGGCACTTTGAGCAACACAATGACAAATGGATGGATAGAGTCAGAAATCCAAGCAACATCTAATTGTGTTCTGCGATCGATGCGACGATGCACGACGTGTAGGTGGGCGTACTTTTCATAAAACTTGATGCTTGCATCTACGTCGCTAACTGTCAGTGCAACGTGAGTAAGACCGCGATCGACCATTAGCAAGCTCCTAATAGAAAAGCTGTTATACAGTATGATACTGAATCGGCACTTAGTGTGTATTTGTTTAGTTTGTTGGGAAGAACGCAAAGCAAACCTTAAGCCTTAGAGAAATTGAACGTTCCTCATCACGTAATTAAGCTTTAATCGTCATGGCGATGCGCTAGCGCTTAGAGGTCAGTTGATGAGTAGCGAACCAAACTCAGTCTATGAATATCAAGTGGGTGGTGCTTTGCCACCGGATGCCCCTAGCTATGTCGTGCGGCAAGCTGACCAAGACCTTTACAATGCTCTAAAAGCGGGAGAATTTTGCTACGTCCTCAACTGCCGACAAATGGGCAAGTCTTCACTGCGAGTGCAAACGATTCGTCGCTTGCAAGCTGAAGGAATCGCCTGTGCATCCATCGACATAACGGCAATTGGTAGCCAGCAGGTGACACCCGATCAGTGGTATGCCGGGATTGTGCGGAATTTGGTCAGTAGCTTCAATCTATCGCTGAATTTGCGGAGTTGGTGGCGCGATCGCGATTTTCTCCCTCCCGTTCAGCGACTGAGTGAATTCATCGAAGAAGTCCTGCTGGAGTCCGTTAGTCAAGCGATCGC
>DATNPC010001044.1:0-2060 GCA_036703375.1 Allocoleopsis sp. | reverse complement strand
TGAACGAACATAAATTTCCCTCAAGGGATAGAGCCTTGTTCGCGATTAAAGTGAGTTGGCTTGACAACTCCTATGGGATAGTTTCACAGTAATCTAAGATTCAAGAATCGCGATCGTCTCGCTCAATGCCATTTACTCATCATCGCACCGTTCGCTTTCAAGATACTGATGCTGCCGGTGTCGTTTACTTCGCTAATGTCTTATCAATCTGTCATGAAGCCTATGAAGCATCCTTAGCGGCGTCAGGTATCGATCTGAAGTCATTTTTTAGCAACCCCACGGCGGCTATCCCTATTGTTCGCGCCAGTGTAGATTTCGTTCGTCCAATGTTTTGCGGTGACGAACTACTCATTCTCTTGACGCCCAAGCCGTTGAGTGAAAATCACTTTGAGCTTACCTATCAGATTGTTGCTCCTTCATCAGAACAGCAATTAGCAAAGGCGATGACTCAGCATGTTTGCATCGACCCAATGACCCGAACGAGGATTCCCTTGCCCGAAGAACTCGCTCACTGGTTGGATTTGAGCTGATTTCAACCAGCGAATAGTGCCCAACTGCTTAAGGGTCACTTTTCACGCTTAAAGCATCTAGAGCTATCTTTTTGATTCGCTCGTAATTTAACTTTCCTTGAGCATTACGAGGTAAGGTTTCAATAGCTATCCAATACTTCGGGCGCTTGAATTTACTTAATTTATTCTCGATTGAGGATTGCAAAAAGGCGGGAGAAACGTTAAGAGAATTGGGAACGTAAACCGCTGTTACCACCTGACCCCAATCGCGATCGGGTAGACCAATTACGCAAACATCGGTTACTAACTGAGTGGCTAAAATTGCCGCTTCTACCTCAGCGGGAAAGACATTTTCTCCCCCCGTAATAATCTTATTACTGTGCCGACCCACAATCGTTAAATAACCCTGCTCGTCGAAAAATCCTAAATCATCGGATTTGAGAGTTTGGGTTGGATAGCGGAGATTTATGGGGTAGTAGCCTAGTGCTAGAGAGTCTGCCTGAATCGTGACAATACCAGTCTGGTTAACCCCCAGAATTTCATCGGTAGAACTGCGAATGGTCACTTGAGCGTGGGGAAGTACTTGTCCGCAGCTATAATTGCCAGCGAGAAAGGCTTCTGGTTTGAGCGTCACCACTTGAGAGGCGGTTTCAGTCATACCGTAGGTAGGGGCTAATGGAATGCTGTGCTGCCTCGCCTGTTCTAACAAGGATGGCCAAGCTGGCGCACCTCCTAAAAGTACTGCTCTAAAGCGAGACAACCAAGCTGCATCGGAGTCGATTAATCGTGCGAGTTGGGTGGGTACTAAGGAAATGAAAAACGAGCTAGGGTCGAGTTGGCGTCCTTCACCCGCCGTTAAAGCTTTGAAGGGTAAAATCGCGATCTTTCCACCCGTGGTTAGCGATCGCAAAAATTGCATTAAACCGCTAACGTGATACAACGGCAAGACGCAAAACGAATTCACGGGCTTCTCGCCAAAATACTGAAAAAACCCGCGCACAGAAGCCATTAAAGTTTCCCAAGTGTGGACGGCAAAGCGAATTTTGCCAGAGGAACCCCCAGTGGGAATCATAATTTGATGGCGATATTGGGCATGGGGGCTAGGGAATGGGGTATAGGGGCGTGGAATTGTGTCTATGGCAGCTTGTCCGAAAATTAAGTCAGGCTGAACTACTTCAAAGACTTGTTGCCATTCCTGCTGTACCCAGTTGGGATTACCGAGGAAAACAGGACAACCAGCAGCGACAGCAGCCATAAAAGCGGCGAGAAATTGTAAAGGATGCGACTCCGCTAATAAGATGGTTGGTGGTGTACTCGGGTTGGCATGCTGAGACAGCTCTGAGACTAGTTGCTCGCACAGCTCGAAGAAGTGATGGCGATCGCAACCAATCAGCCAATCCTCGTCAGCTCGTTGTTTGAGATACTCTAGCGGTTCTTCCATGCGGCTCACGTCACACTACTTCTTGCCTACTGACCCCAAACCATAGAGTACCGCGATTCAGAACCGAGTACTCCCTCTGCCAACAGTGATTGGTGGACAGTCAGAACAGT
>DATNPC010001043.1:0-3431 GCA_036703375.1 Allocoleopsis sp. | reverse complement strand
AACGTTATCGTGCAAGTACGAATTACACAATAGCTGGCACAAAAAGGTGGTGAACTATGGGCTACCAACGGGCAACACAATCGAAAAGCGCAACGACAACCCTACAGCGTAGCCCTGTCCCGATACCTAAGCTCGCTGCTGCAACTCACGCCTCACTGCATCCACTGCTACGATTGCAGCAACAAGTAGGTAATCAGGCTGTCAGTCGCCTGATCCAAGCCAAGCTCAAGGTTGGTAAGCCGAATGATGTCTACGAACAAGAAGCCGATCGCGTCGCTGATAGCGTGATGCGGATGCCCGATGCCTTAGTGCAGCGACAAGCCGAGGAGAAGAAGGAAGAAACCGCTCAAGCTAAATCCTCAGTCGGGCAAATTTCGCCATTGGTACAGCGACAAGCTGAAGAAAAGAAAGAAGAAACTGCTCAGACTAAATCCCTCATTGAACCAATTACTCCCCTAGTTCAGCGTCAAGCGGCTGAAGAGAAAAAAGACGAACACGCTCAAATGTTGCAGCGACAGGCGACAGAAGAAAAGAAAGACGAACACGCTCAGATGCTGCAACGCCAAGCAACAGATGAGAAGAAAGATGAAACCGCTCAGATGTTGCAACGTCAAGCCGCTGATGAGAAAAAGGATGAACACGCTCAGATGCTGCAACGTCAAGCCGCTGATGAGAAGAAAGACGAAACCGCTCAGATGTTGCAACGTCAAGCCGCTGATGAGAAAAAGGATGAACATGCTCAGATGCTGCAACGCCAAGCGGCTGATGAGAAAAAGGATGAACATGCTCAGATGCTGCAACGCCAAGCGGCTGATGAGAAAAAGGATGAAACCGCTCAAGCAAAAGGAACGGCAGATGCAACTCCTGAAGTTTCTCCTCACTTGGAAAGCCGCATTCAAACCATGCGCGGTAGTGGACAACCCCTTGCCGACTCGACTCGCACATTCTTCGAGTCCCGTTTCGGCTACGACTTTGGGGGTGTGCGGGTTCATACCGACTCCCAAGCGGCAGAAACGGCTAGTCACCTCAACGCTCAAGCGTTTACAATTGGGCGGAATATCTTCTTTGGTGCCGGACGCTACGAACCCCACACGACTTCAGGGCAATGGCTGCTAGCGCACGAGTTAACCCACACCGTGCAGCAATCCCCCCAGCCATTGACTGCAACCTCCAAGGTGGTGCAGTCCCATCCTCATACCAGAACACAATCTAGTCAGTTCCTTCAGCGTCAGGCACCAGAGGAGGAGAAACCGGAGACGATTCAAACCAAAGCAGAAGGAGCGATCGCCCAAAGGGCAGCACCAAAGGCGATCTCGCTTTCAACGTCTAGTAACCCGGCAGGGGCGATTACCCAACCCCAATCGATGGCAGTGAGTCCTGCCCCAACTCAGGTGCAGGGCATTTTTGGCATTGAACTCCCCAGCATAAATACGGTACTCAACTGGGCGGCTGAACGGGCTGCGAACATTCCCGGTTTTACGCTACTAACCGTGATTCTGGGCAGAAACCCCATCAACAACCAACCAGTTGCCCGCAATGCCGTCAACCTGATTCGGGGGATCATGGGATTAGTGCCAGGGGGTGAATTGTTGTTCCAGGGATTGCAGGCATCGGGAGCGATTGATCGCGTCGCTACCTGGCTAGAGCAGCAAATTGACCAACTCAACATCACCTGGGAAGGCATTGTTGCATTATTTACTCGTGCACTGAACTCGCTCAGTGCCAGGGATATCCTCGACCTCCGGGGTGCTGGAGAGCGGGTATTAAACATCTTCAGACCTACCATAGATCGCATCCGAGCATTAGCTAACAGCTTAGGCAGTCGGGTGATTCAATTCATTAAAGAAGCGATTCTCCGCCCAGTGGGTCAGTTTGCCCAACGATTATCTTTCTATCCTTTATTAACGGTAATTTTAGGTAAAAATCCAATTACTGATGAAGAAGTAGATCGCAGCCCAACCAATGTGATTCGCGGCATTTTGTTGATTATTCCGGGCGGGGAAGAGAAGTTCCAGCAGTTGCAGCAATCGGGAGTCCTCGATCGCGCATTTGCCTGGTTCAACGAGCAAGTGACGCGCCTCAACCTCACCTGGAATAGTATCAAGGCTCTATTTGCGAGAGCCTGGGACGTGTTGGGAATTCAAGATTTGCTCAGTCCATCCGCTGCTTTCAATAAAATTCAGACCATTTTTGGTGAACCCGTTCAGCGCATCACCACCTTTGCCGGGGCTGCCATTCGCAAAGTTGCCGAATTCATTTTTGAGGGTGTACTGACCCTAGCAGGTGGTTTGGGTAGGCAGGTGTTGAACATCTTCAACCGAGCCAGGGGCGTAATGAATACCATCATTGAGAACCCGATTGGGTTTGTTGGCAACCTGGTTGGTGCTGTTAAACGGGGCTTCCAACAGTTCTCCAGCAATATTCTGACTCACCTGCAAGCCGGTCTGGTGGGATGGCTATTTGGTGCGCTAGCGGGTACTGGACTGCAATTACCGGAACGGTTTGACCTGCGGGGAATTGTTTCCCTGGTGATGCAGATCTTGGGGCTTACCTATCAACGTTTGCGGGGAATCCTAGTGCGGTTGTTGGGTAGCGAAGAACGGGTTCAGCGAGCAGAACAAGTTTTTGATTTTCTGGTCACGTTGGTTCGAGATGGGATTGCTGCCGCCTGGGAACGAATTGTGGAGTTTGCAGGCAATCTGCAAGAGATGGTGCTGGGTGGAATCCGCGATTGGGTTGCCAGAACTGTGGTAGGTCAAGCCATTGCTCGCCTCGTCACTCTATTTAACCCTGCTGGTGCAGTCATCCAGGCAATCATGGCTATTTACAATACAGTGGTGTTCTTCATCGAACGCGCCCAGCAAATAGGTGCCCTGGTAGAAGCTGTATTTGAATCCATTGCCAGCATTGCAGCAGGCAACATCAGTGCGGCAGCTAGCTATGTTGAACGCACGATGGCACGCACGATTCCTGTCATCCTTGGTTTCCTCGCTCGCTTCATTGGTCTGGGCAATGTTGGTGAACAAATCCAAAATGTGATTCGCCGAATTCAAGCGCCGATTGAGAATGCGATGAATCGAGTCGCGGATTGGATTGTGAATCGTGTAAGAGGATTGTTGGGACGAGGAGGCAGGGACGGCTCTAGAACAACAGGTACGGCTGAAGCATCTGGAGATTTACCCGAAAAAAGGTTTCAAGCTGGTGAGCAGTCCCATCGGATTTGGTTTGACCGTCAGGGTGATCGCACTATCATCATGATCTCCAGTGTCACCTCTACAATTACAACTTTCCTTGTCAATGCTCAACAAGAAGACAATATTCCAGACGAAAATAAGACGCGTATTCCACGTGCTAGACAGCTAGTCACAGAAATGAACCGCTTGATTAGTGAAATCGAGGCTAGCAGCCGTAATCGTGCTGCCAAGCGACAA
>DATNPC010001042.1:0-7441 GCA_036703375.1 Allocoleopsis sp. | reverse complement strand
GATCGCGCATCCTCCCGCACCAACTCCTTCTTTGACAAATCCTCGCTCATACGCTTGTAGCTGAGGATAACGAGACTTCGCAAAACTCAACTGTGTTGCCAAAAGCGGCACGCCACCAATCTCGTTGGCTAAACCGATTGTGTCGCCGGTGGCGTCTTCTACCACCCACCGCGTCGTTCCGACTACAACTTGTTGCGATCGCCAAGTCAGGGCATTGGGTCGATCGAGGGAGGAGTTGAGCCAATCGCTAGACGAAGCATCATTTTCCATCGCTAGGGCTTGGGCGAGAGCATAAACAGCTAGCATTTGCGTCCCGCCAGCCAGCAAGACACCACAACGGCGACTAGCTGCGATCGCGATCCCAGCTGCCGCAATTTGCATCGGGTCTCCTACGGCAGCTACTAATTGGAACGGGTCAATCTTTGTTGGAGTGGGGGCAGCAGCAGAAGTAAAAGAGAAATTCTCCCCCTGCCTCTCGTCTCCCCCCCATCTCCTCAACCCCATCTGCACGATGTCCCACTTCTGGGAATGATTGCAGGTGGGGTGACTGCTATTCACCTTGCCAGCAGCCGCAATTCCCAAGCCGGTGAGAATGCTCAGTGCGGTGGTGGTTCCTCCTACCACACACTCGCTGAGAATCACATAGCCATCGGCTGCCACGTCTGCTAATTTTTCTCCCCACTGCAAGCCTTGCTCGAACAGGTGCTTCACAACGTCCAAGGGCAATGCCTCGCCTGACGTGAGACACTGAGCTGGAATACCGCCTAAATCGATCGCGGGGACGGCTGGCGGTTGGGGTAAGCCAGCATTGAATAGATAAATCGGGAGGTTGAATGCCTCAACCACAGCACGCGAAATCAGAACTGGGGATGCTCCAGCCGTCAGGGGTGGCAAGGGATATTGAGGATGTGGTGTCACTCCCTTCACCAGAAATTCAGCATCTGCGATCGCAGTATATTTCCGATCCTCCGGTGTTGCTCCAGCGGCAGAAATTCCCGGTATCAACCCAGTAGCAGTAAACCCTAAAATGCAAGCGAAGACGGGCCGGCGTCCCCGATACTGTTGCAACCACTGCTGCCCCTGGGCGAGTTGAGTATACATTTCGATCGTGCAATCCTTTGCGCTCATCCTTCGTAATCCAGCAGCACTTGTACCCACTGTGGCGGTCGGGGGATTGGGTTACCTAAGCGATCGAGGAGCAGTAATGCGACAAGATGCACGACAAATAAATAGACAGCATTGTTAACGATAATTGCCACTACTGCGATCGCTTGAATTAGAGTTAAGCTTGGCTGCGCGAGTAATCCTAGATGCACAAAGCCCCACTCCACTAATCCAGTAATCTGAGTCATGACATAAACCCACAGATCTTCGCCGAGGAGCAGAGACAGCAGCCAAAATCGGAAAAAGAAGCCAAACGTGCCGATTAGCGTTCCCGTAAAAATTGACAAGAGCCAACTACCTTGGCGTCTCCACACCGCTCCTAGCTGGACGCCCATGAGACCATAAGGGATGAAAAAGAGAATACTGCGGGTTGGCCCCATCAGAACTGACAGTAACAATCCCGAAACTAAGGCTGACATCCAAGACGCCCGGTGTCCCCAACGGATATAAGTTAATGCGATCGGGATTGGGAAAAACATCCGCAATACAGGACCTAAGGGGAAGTAATAATTAATCAGCCAAATCAAGCTGGCAGTACTCGCGAGAAACGCTGTTTCCACCATCTCTAAAGGAATACTTGATTTAGGGGGTAATCCTTTTTGTTGCGCGTACCGTGATGGACTTGTTTCCTTTAGGGGGTCTGTGACAGCAGAGCGATCGGTTGGGGACGCTGAGGGCGGGAACCACTCGTCAAGCTCTGACTCATCATCGGGTTGTAACGCCTCATCGCTAACCCCCGACCTTTCAAAATCATCCCTCAATGACTCGGATTCTGATTGTGACGACTCGTTTTTAGTTTCATCAGAAGAATCAGGGCGAGAAGCTTTGGTATCATCAAAAGAATCGGTCATGTAACTTTAGTAAACTCTGGAGCCATCTTCAACATAACGTGACACGAAGCTGCTCTTGTACTCAATAGCCGCTCTTCGCCGTTGATCGGTATTGAGCGTGGGCGATGTCAGTTCGATGACTTGAACTCTTATGAAGCTGACGCTTGATTGAGGCGATCGCGAACTAAGATTGACTTTAGAGCCAAGTTGTGACTGTACAGTTTAGCGATCGCGCGTCTTAGCGTTAAGCTCGATCTGGACTCGAAGTCGGATCGCTCTCCACCGCCTCACCATCCTGAACCACCAATACATCACAGGGGGCATGGTGTACCACGTAGTTACTCACGCTTCCCAGCAAAGCTTCCGTCAATCCGGTACGGCCCCGACGCCCGATGACAACTAAATCGGCACTCCAATCTTTTGCTGCTTGACACAGCTGATGTCCGGCATCTCCCACTTGATAACTAGCCTCTATTAGCACTTGATGGCTTTTTGCTTCCTCGCTATAGTGTGCCAGTGTCGCCTGTGCCTCCTCAATCTGCTGTTCGATCAAAATTTGTTGAGTTTCGTAAGCTTGATAGTCATCATGAACCAGTCCCATGGGAATACCTGTATCCAGCGTACCAGGGACTCCGGGTTCGCTGACGATTGCAGGAGTAATACATTGCAGCAGCTTGAGTAAGGCTTGATGGGACTGGGCTAATTCCAGCGCTTGAGCAAAGACATGACGGGATAACGACGAGTTATCGATCGCAACAAGAATTCTCTGGAAACTCATAAGCAGCTTACATTATTCAATGTTTTTAGGAAAATCGAGTTCCAATGGGCGGATGCCATAGACCCCTTTTTTAAGCAATAATCCGCTCCAAGGCAGGCACATCGGGGATAACCATAATATCGTTATCCCGCACGATTAACCCTTTTCTTTCCAGCTTAGTCAGCACTCGCGTCACTGTTTCTCGCGCTAACCCACTCAAGCTACTCAACTCTCGGTGAGGTAAGTTAGGAATTTCCGTACCCTGCTGTTTGAGCTTGCCCTGTCCTTCAGCAAGAAACAATAAAGTATCAGCCACTCGTGACGTACTATCCGATTCCCGCAATCGCAGCCGTCGGTTCACCTGACGCAATCGCTTCGCCATTAGCTGAGACAAGCGAACACCTGCCATAGGCTCTGAGTGAATCAGCTGAATAAAATCCTGAGCGGGTATACTACCAATCGTGGTTGGAGTCAAGGTAATCACATCAGTTGAGCGGGGAACTTCATCCAACGCCGCCATTTCCCCAAAGATTTCTCCTTTCCCCAAAATATTGAGGGTGACTTCTTTGCCATCTAAGTTGTAAGTACGAATCTTAGCCCAACCCTCCAAAATGAAGTACACAGACCCTCCCCAGTCATTCTCCAGCAGAATTACTCGATTGGCAGGATGGCTGCGGGTGACAACATGGGCAGTGGCTTGCACTACCATCGCATCTGGTAACCCAGAAAAAAAAGAAGAGGTGCTAATCAACTCATTAACATTTGAGTTCATTTCCTGTGGATTGTATCGGTCTTCCATGAGATCGCGAGAACATTGTAAAGGTGTCGTGGACAGATAATGCTCGGCTGTCCACCCAATTGAGCCAGGAGACTGTTCCCGTTTTCACAATAAATGAGTAACAGCTTAAGCAACTGAACGCATTCGGTTCAGGCACCTCCTCTACGTTCGAGATCGACCATAGCGACAGATGTAGCGGTAGTTTCCTCTCATACAGCGGCTCTACCACTCTTTAGGAGGTGCCTTCAATCGCTAATCCTGTCGGAGGGTGAGGCAATCATCGAGTTATGGGCATACACAGTTATTATGCTTCATATCGTCGGCTCTAGAAATTCTGATGGAGCATACCCTGTAAGCGAAAATCCCAGGCGTTAATGAGTTTATGATGATGACTACAAAAGCTGAGTTTACATCAATTTTTTTTACGGTTCGGTGCGCGAGCGCCTTGAATGGAAAGGTGATGTATCTTCTACCAACAGCGGCGGGCTACCCGAAAGTCATTGGCTTTGTTAAAACGTTTTGACTGTAACCTACTTGCTGGGGCAATTTAACATTAGAGGCAGGCAGCTCACGCTTACTCCTTAACTCATTGCACTTGTTCTCCCTAAGGTTCCATCGTGACTTCTCCAAAGGAAATCCAATCTCTAATTGCTGATATCGACAGCATTCTCCCCAGGGTTGACGCTCGTCGCCCTTGGTCTAAACCTAGCGAGGCCGCCAGAGAGCGTCGGGTTTTGGAGCGAGTGCGTAGCTACCTGGCATCCCAACAACAGCAAAGTGTTGTTGCGGCTCCTCAAGAGCTATCTGCCTCCTCAACCCAAAGTGACGTAACTCGGGAGGTTGTACAAGCAGTCGCCCGAGAAATCGAGTATCTACGTGCCGACTTGCTGCAACCTCTACAAACGGATGTAGCCGCTCTACAGCAGGAGCGAGAGTCATTAATACAGGAAATACGTGCGCTAGAACGCACGAGACAGCATCTCGCTCCTTCACCCCAGTCTCATACCTACGAGCAGCAGAGGCTCGAAGAGTTTTCGCAGGAGTTAATCCGCCGCTGCGGTCAAAGCTTAACTCAACAGTTGGCTCGCGTTTTAACGAGTTGGGAAACTCGCTTGGCGAATGCCCAATCGCAAGCAATTGCCTCAAGGACTGTCGCTTCAGACGGATTTGATGCCATCATGCCATCACCCGATTTGGAGTCTATACAGCAGCTGCAAGCCCAGTCCGATCGCATGCTAGCAGCTCTAGATGCTAACCAACGAGCCATTTTTGAAGCGCTACAACGCGATTTGCAAAGCTATCAGGAGTCCTTGTCTCAAGGTCTCGACAAAATGCACACCTTGAGCACTCAAGGACAGATGCTGTTATCAGCAGTGGTCGAGAACTTGTCGCAGCAGCTGGGACGAGTCACGTCAACACTGACTGCTCCTTCAGCACAACTGCCTGGTTTAACCCCACTCACCAGTACCGCTCCTACCCCTCCAACAACGCCACCCACAACGCTGCTACCGTCTGATTCGTTTAGCGCAACGGAGCCAATGCCACCAACCTCGTTCGAGGGGATGCCTGTTGAGCCTCCATCTGAACCCCATGTCGGCGAACCCGAAAGCTCCGCTGCCCCGCCAGACAAGTCAACGACTTCCGCAGAAAGCCTGTCGGGAACTCCAGCTACGGCAGATTGGGAGGTCGTCGAAGGACTCGATTCAGAACAATTGAGTGGCGAACCTAACCAGAACGATGAATTAAACACCTTTATCCAGCTGAATCTCGATTCCCAACCGTCGCTTCCTCTAGTAGAAGAAAGCGTCACAGCAAGCCGCGCAAATAGTCAAGAACTAGATGCTTGGTTGAGCCAGTTGCTGGGAGAATCGACCACCGATACAGCCTCAACCGTACCAGGTGCGGGTGAAGCCCTAAACCTTGAAGCACCAGACTGGAGAACAGACAGCCGCCGCCAAGAGATCGATGAGTTGTATGAAAGTCTCTTTGGTACAGGCTCCTTGTCCACCCCAGTACAGCCAGAGGGATCGACCGCAGCAGCGCCAGACACCTCTCGATTCGATGTTCAGGAGCAACAAGAAGGCCTCTTTAACTCCGATGCGATCGCTCCCTTATCCTCTCAGGTAGAAGATTCCCTATTTTCAGGACTCTCAGATCCAGCGACGGAGACGGTTCAGACGCCCCAGCCAGCCCCAGCAGAAGAACAATGGTCTCAATCGTGGGAAAGTCTATTTTTTGAAGATGCTGCCTCGCCCTCATCGGAGGAACCGAGTTTACCGGGAGACGCACCAACATCCTCCCTGCCTACCGATGTGCCCTCTAATGAGGAAAGCACCGTCGAACAGGAAGGGATTAAAACCATTTCAGCTCTGACGGATCTATTTGACGAGATGGGGTTGAGCCATGCTTTGCCTGCAATAGAAGGCAGTTCCCTACCGACTCCAACCCCGCCACTCCCCCAAGAGCAAACCTTAGAGCCGGATGTGCCCGTTACTGAAGATGACTACACCCCAGCCTCTCCTGATGAGGATTTGTCCCCAATTCCTCAACCATTCGACATTGGATCGGACAGAGAAATTCAGCTAGACTTGGAACTTCTACAGCAGCTCCAGCAAGATTTTGAAAGCTTTGAGGGGTCTAGAAGCGATCGCAAGCGCGAGATAGCGCCCCCACCCGACTTACCCAGGGATGAATTCGAGCCACCCAGTGTCGTACCCAGACCCGAACCAGAAACTCAGCAGCACCCTCAATTCCTCATGTCGAATGAGTTATTAGCAGAAGACTGGGAAGAATTCTCACCGTATGAGTGGTCTGAGGGCGACCCCACAGCTCGGAACTCAGCAGAATCGGCAACCCCTGGCTTCACTACTCCAGAGACTCCCGACGTTAACAGCGACAGTTCCCCAGGGGGAACGTCTCTAGAGGCGACAACTGGAGAGATGCCAGACCCTTCGATGCTAGCAACCCCCGAATCCGTCGAATCGGATTTTGAACCAGATTTATTTCCCTCAGAAGCACTGGAACTCGACCAAGAGCACGCTATGCACATGACCGATACCTCTCCAGAAGAGCTAGCGATGCCTGGGGAACCCACCGTACTCGATGACGATCCGTTTGTTGAGATGTTGTGGGATGAACCAACAGATAGTCTGACGGAGGAAATCACCCCTGCCCCAGAATCGAGGTTTGACTCACAGCCATTGCCAGGACAAACTCATGACTTAGAGCCTGGGGAAGCAGATAGCACTGAGGCAACAACTCCGAACGAGCAGGTACAGGAGGAATCATCCCAAAAGGCTCCAGGGACAACGGCGTCTCCAGATGCTTCAGGGGATGTAGTACCAGTACCTCCAGAAGCAGCGCAGGATTCAGAACAGCCGGATGCGATCGCATCTGAGGGGACAACCTCGGATGAAAATCAGCCCTTAGAGACTCGATCTGAGTCACCAAAACCCGATGACTCAAGTCCGAGCGAGGGTTCATCCCAAACTGAACCATCCAGCTCAGAACAATCCAACCATGAACGAACAGAATAGCGATCGCGATTTTTTCTCGGAATCGCTCTGAACAGCTACGCCAACCCTCTATACTCTTTCCACAACCCGCATCTATCAAACCAACAGTTAATGTTTGCACGCTCACAGCAGTCAGAGGTGAACCCCCTTCAGTCCGTCTGGTACTTGGGAATTGACTACGGTACCACGGGGATGTCAGCGGTTCTCTTAGACTCCTCGACCAGTCAGTACTACCCTATCTATTGGTCGAATGAATGCCGAACGATAACCTTTAGCGAATTACAAGCTGCCAATCCTCGCTTGGCGACTCGTAACTCTGATGGTGTTGTCTTTCGATTACCGGCTAGAACTGACTTGGGTTCAGCAAGCAATCAGCTGCCGTCCGTACTACCGATAG
>DATNPC010001041.1:0-6081 GCA_036703375.1 Allocoleopsis sp. | reverse complement strand
ACCTCCGGCTTCATGTTGAGCTTTTCGTCATCCTTAGGCACCTCGTCGCGCTGAATGGAGTTCACCTCCGGCTTCATGTTGAGCTTTTCGTCATCCTTAGGCACCTCGTCGCGTTGAATAGTCTGCCCTTGTCCTGACGATTGAGGTGCAGGTGTATTAATCTGGTTGACTACTTGAGCGGCAACTTGGTCTGCTTCCTGTTCGTACTTATCCCCTGGTTGGCCAATCGTTAGCTTGGGTTGAATAGTCACAGGGTTGGGGGCAGACATTGAGATATTGCTCAGGTCATAACCAAAGTGTCTAGCTTGCTCTAGTTGCGTCTGAATATCTGGTGTTGATTGAGTTGGGGGAACAGAACTCGATTCCGAAGCAAAGGGACGGGACTGAAAAGACTTCGCTTGGATGGGAGTAAATGAAGATTTGGAAGAATCGTTAGACGGGACGCGCTGACGAGCTTTCATAGCAGTCCTCGGAGGTAGGGATTGGGAAAAATATCTCTAGTGTTGCACAAGTTTAGTTAGGCTAACCTAATCTTTAGATTATGTAGCAGAATAGGGGCGCACGACCGCGCCTCCCTAAAAAACTGTCTCAAAAAACAGCAGACTTGGGTCAGTATATAGTTTTTAAATGTATATCAACTTAAAATATTATCTAGTATCGCTACAGCTAGCTAAAGTGACGCGATCGCTCTTATTGGTGCAGATGCAGAGCAGATGTAGAAATTGGAATTACCACTATCTAGCCCACCGAAAGCAATCAGCGATGGCTAGGAATTGACTTCCCGTTTGAGTACTGCCACAAAGTCAAACAATTCACCATTAGCTCGTGTACCAGGGAGGATTGTGACCAGTTCCCAACCTCTAGCTCCCAATTCATTCAATATATTCTCAAGTTCTACCTCGTTGATTCGTCCTGCATCTAATGACCCTTGAGCAAAGAATTTGACAGTCCTATATTCCCACTGATACATAAAGCTCAAACGTAGGTAGTTGCCTACGAGTCATCATAGCAATATGCAGCGATTGCATACTTGAAACGCTAATAAACATAGTGGGTGGTATAGGAGTTGAACCTATCTCTGCGGGTTAAAAGCCCGCTGCACTACCGATATGCCAACCACCCTCAAAAATTGCGAGCATCCCGAATTTGCAAATCACCTACAGGCTGGAAGTCTGGGGCTATACAAACCAAGTCCGCCTGGTGTTGAGCGATTGAGGAATGACCCCTGACCCAAGAGTCGAACTCGATCGCCGTATGAAACTCAGAAATAGTGGATGTAGCAATACTTACAACCCGACCAAGTCTGCGAATGTCTGGATGTCGGGCGCAATCTCAACCCAGCGGTTCCCATCACCCCGCTCCGACCACTGCTTCGACCACTGGAGCGTCAGCACCCGTGGGCGATCGCGCGATACCCGGTAGTCAAGTGCGATCGGCTGATCGAACCCCCAGCCCAGGTCAGCGACGAGCACCGTCAGATGCGGGTCGATGTCGCCAGGTGGATTGTCTGGGTCTGGCGCACCCAACCACATCGGGATTTGCTTGTCGGCTCGGTAGAACCCTTTCGTTTCAGACTCCATAAGGTAGGGACAGTACAGGCACAGGCCATCGTTCTCAGGGAACAGCCGATCCACGCCAGAGCAATCCGCCGGAGTTTTCCACCGACCCGTGTCCATCAGGGCAAGCAGTTCGCGGGGCAGCAGCAGTCCGTTGACGACCATAGAGTGTCTCTTAGCAATTAATTGTTAATTATGTCGCGTTGCTGTTTACACCCCTATCGATGATATTGTCCTGCGCTTGTGGTTGAACACCCTAATTTAGAGTGTTTTAAAGCTAGATGCGGTCTAACGTACTCAAGTCCTGCGTAGAACGATCTAGCTGTAAGCAATCCACCGGGAAGGTACTGCCCCTTCTACCTCTGCGTTATCAGCACAGTGCCTCGCTTCTCGGCTTCCGGTGGTCAAACGGAAGATGAAGGAATCGAACCTTTACAGGTATTACCTGTACCCCAGCTTTCGAGACTGGTTGCCATCCATTTAGCAGCATCTTCCTTAAAGCACACTAGGGAACTAATGCCGCCTAGGGGTGCAAACTTGGAGGAAGGTGGAAGAATCGAACTCCTACGGTTATTAGCCGCACCACGGTGTTCAAGACCGCTTGCCGTCCACTCGGCGGCACCTTCCTTGAGGGTGTCTGACGGGCCTCGAACCCGCTAATGACCAGATTCACAGACTGGCGTCTCGACCGCTTCGACTTCAGACACCGTAAGTGAATCTGGTGGGGATCGAACCCACAACCTCTTCTTTGCAAGAGAAGCGTTCTCCCATTGGAACTACAGACCCATGTTTTCTGGATACTGGTCGGAATTGAACCGACATCTTTCGCTCTGCCAGAGCGATGCTTTACCGATTAAGCTACAGACCCATACAATCGCGATCGCACATCGGAAAGATAGCGTGCAAGTTTTCAGAGCACTTTGCGTTTTCTCAGTTACTAGAGGGACTCCGCCGATGAGTTATTACACACTCTTTAAAGGATGGCTACCTCTAGGCCCACCTATCGGGTTCTTTGCACTCCCCGTTCGCCACGCCCACTGCATTAGAACAGCGTTACTTTTCCTCTCGTACTAGTATGTAAGCTCTAAAGATTAGGTCACGCAGTATGTGCGCGATCGCATATCCCGTTCAATTAATTGCAGAAGAAGGCAACCTCCTTTTATCTTGTTTTCAACAGGAGTGGTAGGACTTGAACCCACAACCTCGGAGGTAGAAGCTCCTTGCTCTATCCATTGAGCTACACTCCCCTAATTGGTAGTCCTGGCAGGATTTGAACCCGCAACCCTTTGCTTGTAAGGCAAATGCTCTACCATTGAGCTACAGGACTGCACCAAGCGGATGATGGGACTCGAACCCATGCACTGAGACTGGCAGACTCAGATGCTAGCCACTACATCACACCCGCATTTTGAAAGAGCGGATAACGAGGCTCGTTCGCGTTAGCGAAGCGGTAGCGACGTTAGGAGCGTCAGCGTTCTCGAAGAGTACTCGTGCCAAGAGTTTGGAAGACTCACATGCTACCGTTACACCATATCCGCTTGATTAAAAGAAGTGGGATGCTGACCACTCAGCCAGGTGGAAACCTCAAGGTTTTATGGAACCTACAACCAGAACCCCTGGATTTTATCGAGCTTTAACCTTTATGGTTTGAATGTTGACTGTCTAATCTTTAACGATTGAAGTTTGAGCGTTAAGCGTTGAGCTTTAAGCTTTAACATTCATGGTTGATGGAGTTGGAGTCGAACCAACACTTCATGATTGGAAGTCATGCGCTCTTCCTTTGAGCTATCCACCAAATACCATAAATTTAGAGATTTTCGAGTGACCAGCAAGCCCATTTTAGTCTGGGACTTCAATCATTGTCCGTGCATTGCTGATAGAAAGAACGCGATCGCAAGTTGACTCGAACTGTTCGACGAACGTCACTCGTCTGGCAATTTCTTCTGCCAAAGTGGTAGGGTCGAGTAGCTCAACTCCCTCGCGTGCTAGGAAGCTATCTGCTAATGACTGGTATTTCTCCGAGGAAGCATTCTTACCCAATACTTCCATCGCTAGTTTATCCAGTCGCTCCTTCACCCGCGCTTGGGCAATCTTGTACTCCTGGCAGGTGCGAGAGTAAGCGGAGGTAATTGTGGCAAGAACTTCTTTGTAGAACGAGATGAAGCTCTTCATTTCAATTGCTTCCGCAACTGTCATCTCTTGTCCTGCAACAGAAACCATCGTTGAAGCGTTGGAAAGAACGATCGCTCTTTTGATGACTCGTCTGCGATCGATCAAAGCATCCACCCTTTGCAGAGATGCTCTCGCTTGCGCTGCATGATCGTCTCTAGATTTAAAACCAGTTGGCACTTTGCCGACTTCAACAACAGCAATTAAGGTGTTATTGTCCAAAGCTACTCTTGCTGAATTAATACGCTTTTCCAACAGTGTCAATTCTGCTAGAGCATCCGTAACTGTCATCGTTGTCATATTTCCCTCCTCTCCACTACAAAAAAAGACCTCTAGCATCGCCACAAGCAGGTGGCGAGATTTGAACTCGCAAGAAGGCTTTACAAGAGCCACATGTTGCCAGTTACATCACACCTGCACAATCAAAGAGCAGACGGCGGGGATTGAACCCACATCGAGGGCTTACCATGCCCTTGTGTTGCCAGTTACACCACATCTGCTCGAAGCAGGCGGCGAGAGTCGAACTCGCATCAGAAGATTACGAAACTCCTATGCTAGCCATTGCACCACGCCTGCAATTTGGTGGCGGGGGCAGGAGTTGAACCTGCTGATAAGAGGCTTATGAGACCTCCAAGCCTACCCTGGCTACTTCACCCGCATCGCACCAATACCCCTGACTGGGCTTGAACCAGTACCGACTAGATCCTTAATCTAGTGCCTCTTCCGATTGGGCTACAGGGGCAAGATTTAAAAGAAAATTCTATTGTGTCAATTTAAAGATTGAGCTTGTTTCTTAGCCCAATATCCTCTTTGTGGTTTCTCTATTCCGTAAGCTTTGCACCATTTTTCTACCGCTTTATCGCTTACACCAAAATCTTTAGCTATTTGAGTAGTTGGTTTTGTCCAGACTAGCTGTTGTAAATCTTCTTTTGAAGGACGTTTAACTTTTCTAGCTGCTAGCCTAGAGCATTGTCGAGAACAGTAAGTATCTTGACCTGGAAGAGTAAGTGGTTTACCACAATGCAAACAGGCTTCTTGTCTAGCTGGGACATTCAAACTACTGCTACCCTTCTCTACAAGCTGCTGAAGTCCTAGATGCGTTTCTTGCCATCGAGCATAGCTTTCTGGGCTATCAAAAACTAAGACGCTAACAGGTTGATAAAGTCTGTTTTCACTAATTAGCTGTTCGACTTCTCCAAGCTTGAAGTGTTGAGCTAACTTTTTGTGCATCTTATCAGAATAGCTATGTGTCAGCGCATGGCAGTTAGGGCATAAGATTTGAAGATTTTCCAATCTATTATCAAACCTATCGCCATTCATGTGATGGAGTTCTAAAGGAATAGCGGTATTAAACCAAGTCCTGAGATTACAAGACTCACATTTAGCTAATTTAATTCCATCACGAATTAGCTTCAACTTCAACTCATGAGCTTTAATCATTGACCCTTTGTAAAGGTAGGCAACTGCTGGTTTCCGTTGAGCAGATCTGCGTCCTTGTCCACCTTGATTACCTTTATAAACAATTCCCAGTTTTTCTAGATACGTCTCTAAGGTTGTGGGCTTGCAGTGCAATTGTCTACACATAAAAGCCTTAGAGCGATGCTCACTAATCCATCGTCTAATTTCAGTTTCTTTTTCTAAAATGTCATTTCTTTTCATGCCTCCTATAGTAACATACTTGCTCACAATTTAGATAGTACGTATCCCTTAAACTAGCTAAATTGTGAGACTTGAATGCCCCTGACTGGACTCGAACCAGTAACCTCTTCCTTCTGAGGGAAGCGCCTTCTTCCAATTGGGCTACAAGGGCATATCGGGATGGCAGGATTTGAACCTGCGACTCCATACTCCCAAAGTATGGCTTCTCGCCACTGAATTACATCCCGTTGATACTCCTGGTGGGAGTTGAACCCACAACATCTGGTTTTTAAGACCAGCGCCTTCTTCCGTTGGGCTACAGGAGCGAGTTTTGATGCTCCTAGTGGGAGTCGAACCCACACATAAATAACAACTACTTTTGAGGTAGCGGCCTCTTCCAGTTGGGCTACAGGAGCATGATTTGGCTGCCCCGCCAGGGTTTGAACCTAGACCGTCTGAGTCAAAGTCAGATATGCTGCCAGTTACACCACAGGGCAATGAGTGGATGCCGGGACAGGGCTTGAACCTGTATCTCAGATTTCAGAGAACTGCGACTTGCCTATTCGTCCACCCGGCAATGAATAAATGGCTGCCCTGGTAGGGATTGAACCTACGACCGTTCGCTTAACAGGCGACTGCTACTTCCACTGAGCTACAGGGCAACGACAGCCCCCCAGGTCAGTATCGAACTGACGGCCTCTTGATTTTCAGTCAAGCG
>DATNPC010001040.1:0-5310 GCA_036703375.1 Allocoleopsis sp. | reverse complement strand
TAATCGCTTTTTCTCGTGCCAATGCCTCTTCCGTAGACTTACGCTCCGTGATGTCAAATCGGATGGCGAGATACTGAACGGGTTTCCCTTCATCATCGAGAAACGGGACGATAGTGGTATCCACCCAGTAATAGGTTCCATCCTTGGCTCTATTCTTGATTTCTCCATGCCAGACGTTTCCCTTGGTCAGGTTTGACCAAAGGTTTTGAAAGAAGGCTTTTGGATGATAGCCAGAATTAATAATGCGATGGTTCTGCCCAATCAGTTCTTCCCTGGAGTATTTGGAGAGTTGGCAAAACTTGTCATTGACATCGGTAATCGTTCCTCGGGCATCAGTCACAGCTAGGATTGCTGCTCGATCCAGAGCAAATTTTACGTCGGATAAGTCTTTGAGGAGCTGGCGTGATTTTTCCTCTGCTTGCTGACGCTCCGTGATGTCGCGGGTAACATTGGAGAAACCGCGCAGATTTCCCGACTCATCTCGTAGTGCTGTTAGGGTAACACTCGCCCAAAATAGCGAGCCATCTTGGTGTCGCCGCCAACCTTCCCCAGTAAAATGACCGTTTGTGCTGGCGATTTGTAGTTCTTGCTCGGCGGCATGGCACTCAATCTCTTCTGTCCTGAACAGACTCGAATAATGGTTCCCTAAAATTTCTCCGGCTCGGTACCCTTGAATCCTCTGTGCTCCCACGCTCCAGCTAGTAATGTATCCATTGGGGTCGAGCAGGAAAATCCCATAGTCCTTCACACCCTCTATCAGAAGACGATAATCCTCCTGGCTATCTCGCAAGGAAAATGCGATCGCATCCGTTCGCTGCTTAGCACGCCGGAGAGCCTCGCTCAATGCACTGATGAGTATCCCCTCGATCAGGAATATGCACAGCCGAACGACGTTACCCGTCCCAGTAAGGCTAAGACTAAACCCCGATCGTACAAAGAAATAGTTGCCGATGAACGCACTCAGAATAGTCGCCAGGATACCTGGTTTCAATCCGCCATACCAGGCGCTGAACACGACTGGCATGATAAAGATTAAAAGAGGAACACTGTCCCCCAACAGTGGTGTCAGGAGGAAACGAAGTAGCAATGCCAGCAGGCTTGCTAGCACAGCAACACTGTAGGGTGAGACTAGCCAACGGTTTGCTTTGGGCATCTTCCCATTCGTTGTGTCTTATACCTTCATGGTAGACAGCAGGCATTTTTCGACGACAAGGATTCAATCCAAAATTTTGTCTCATCACCTAACTTTATAGCGACGAGAAAGCGGTAATATATCTTGGTTCGCTTTCCGCTAGAGTCCTAAGTAAAGATATCCACCGGATGTCCTGATAGCTGCTCGTTGAATGGCAAAGTACGATAGTTGTAACTCATTTCGACCCCTCTGCTGGTAATGTCTAAGGTTCTCGTCTCCGACCCAATTGACCAAGCTGGAATTGACATTCTGTCCCAAGTTGCCCAGGTTGATGTCAAAACCAATCTATCCCCTGAGGAACTGATTGCGATTATTCCAGAGTACGATGCTCTGATGATTCGCTCTGGTACCCGCGTTACGCAAGAAATTATCGAGGCTGGTAAGCAATTAAAAATCATTGGACGGGCTGGTGTAGGTGTTGATAACGTCGATGTCCCAGCAGCTACTCGTCGAGGTATTGTTGTTGTCAACTCTCCAGAAGGAAACACAATCGCTGCCGCCGAACATGCCTTGGCAATGATGCTATCCCTATCTCGCCACATTCCCGATGCCAATGAGTCGGTGAAAAACAAACAGTGGGATCGTAAAAGCTTTATTGGAGCAGAAGTTTATAAGAAAACTCTAGGCATCGTTGGACTAGGAAAAATTGGCTCCCATGTAGCTACAGTGGCACGAGCAATGGGGATGAAGTTGCTGGCGTATGACCCCTTCATTTCTGTGGAACGGGCCGAACAACTGGGCTGTCTCCTGGTAGAAATGGATATGCTATTGCAGCAAGCGGATTACATCACGCTGCACATGCCAAAGACGCCGGAAACAACTCATATGATTAATGCTGAGGCATTGGCGAAGATGAAGCCAACGGCCCGCATTGTCAACTGCGCTAGAGGTGGCATTATTGACGAACAGGCGCTCTACGAAGCCCTAAAGGCAGGTAAGATTGCAGGTGCAGCGCTGGATGTGTTTGAGTCGGAACCCCTAGCCGAAGACTCGCCCTTGCGATCGCTCGGTAAAGAAATGGTTCTCTCGCCCCACTTAGGCGCATCGACGACAGAAGCACAGGTGAATGTCGCGATCGATGTGGCCGAGCAAATTCGTGACGTTCTATTAGGTCTACCGGCCCGTTCTGCGGTCAATATTCCCGGCCTATCTCCCAACGTCCTCGAAGAACTCAAGCCCTACATGCAGTTGGCAGAAACCCTTGGCAACTTGGTCGGCCAGCTATCGGGTGGCCGGATTGAGATGTTGAACGTCCGACTGCAAGGGGAATTAGCCACGAATAATAGCCAACCGTTGGTGGTTGCCTCGCTCAAGGGCTTACTGTCTCAAGCCCTGCGCGAACGAGTCAACTATGTTAACGCCACCATTGAGGCCAAAGAACGCGGAATTCGCGTGATCGAAACGCGGGATGCCTCGGTGCGCGACTATTCGGGCGGTTCGCTCCACCTACAAGCGATTGGTTCTTTGGGCGAACATTCCGTGACCGGTGCTTTACTCGCTGATGGCGAAATCCATATCACGAGTATTGACGAGTTCCCGATTAACGTGCCTCCCAGTCACCACATGCTCTTTACCCTGCACCGAGACATGCCGGGTATTATTGGGAAAATTGGTTCCCTGCTGGGTAGTTTTAATGTCAATATTGCCAGTATGCAAGTCGGTCGCAAAATTGTGCGGGGCGATGCTGTCATGGTACTCAGCCTGGATGACCCATTACCGGAAGGAATCTTGGCTGAAATTATCAAGGTTCCGGGAATTCGGGATGCTTACACGGTAACTCTGTAGTTGTTAGTTGCTGGTTGTTAGTTGTTAGACAGCGATTTGCTGTTGGCTGGATTTCCCTTGGCTCATCGCGAATGGATAATGGCTCAGTCCCTAACAACTAACAACGGTGAACTAATAACCAACAACGAATATGGCAAATAGCTGGTGGGAAATTCAAATTCTCTCAGACCCAGCCTTAGAGGATTTAATCTTCTGGCGGCTAGAGAAGTTTGGCTTTCGGGGCATGTCCTCGGAGGCGAAGGGGTACTCTCTGCTCGTGCGCGCTCACTTGCCTCAAATGCAAGCACAGCTTCTAGATTTGGCAGCGCTTTCGTTATGGCTGCGTCAAGATGCGCTAACTGTGGGATTGCCAGTGCCGGTGACGCAGTGGCACTTGATTGATGAGGAAGACTGGGCCAGTAGTTGGAAACAACACTGGGAACCTCAGGAAATTGGCGATCGCTTTTTGATTTATCCGGCTTGGTTGCCAGTACCCGAACAGTCAGAACGGTTGCTGTTGCGTCTCGATCCCGGCGCGGCGTTTGGGACGGGGAACCATCAGACGACTCAACTGTGTTTAGAAGCGTTGGAAATGCGCCTGGGTTACGACCCAGGCGAGGCGGTTGTGGCGGATATTGGTTGTGGTTCTGGTATTCTCTCGATTGGAGCGGTGCTATTAGGGGCGAAAAAAGTCTATGGCGTAGATATCGATCCCTTAGCCGTTCAAGCCGCCCGCAGCAATCGCAAACTCAATCAGATTAGCCCTCAACGCCTAGTCGTTGAGAGGGGGAGTGTGGAACGTGTGGCAAAGCAGCTAGACGGTCAGCAGGTGGATGGCATTTTGTGCAATATTTTGGCTGAGGTGATTATCGATCTGATTCCGGCAATGAGTGCGATCGTTAAACCCACTGCTTGGGGCATCATCAGCGGTATTTTATTAGATCAGGCGAAACCGATTGCTGACACCCTAGAACAACATAACTGGGTTGTCGCCACCCTTTGGAAGCGTCAAGACTGGTGCTGCTTTAATATCAGGCGTTCTTGAGCTTTCAAAAAATCCAGCTAACCATTTGTAGCCGTCGTCAGTTCTTACTTTTCACTCTTATGTGGAAAACCTCTCTCCTACAAGGAGAGAGGCTTTGATTTTTCCCCCTTCCAAAAACAAAAGTTTTTCCTTTTCCCCTTCCTCGTGGGAGGGGGCAGGGGGAGGTGGGAAGGGGGTTAGGTTTTTCGTGAACTTTTCCACATGACGTGAAAAGTTAGGTCTTCAGCTGCCTGCTCTTGTCCTTGGCAACTGACTACTAACTACTGACCACTGACACAAATCCAAGTCTATCTCGCACAGTTCAACGGTGCGGTAGCTCATCGCTCTGACTTCGCGACTTGAGTCAGTCCCACCTGATCCATCAGAGCACGAAAATCGGCTTGAATGGATGGATCGTTAGGGTTAGCCATGCGAGCCTTAACGAGAGCATCTATGGCATCATACCAAAGCCCAGCTTGAGCGTAGATTGCAGCGCGATCGCGATTCTCCTGTGGAGAGGCTTTGCTCATGTTAGCGGTGTCGATCGAAGATGGGTTTCCTCCAGGAGAATTGCGCTTTGTACTCACGGCTGACAGTTGTTGCTGTAGTGCTGGAGTTACCGGTACGCGTTCGATCCAACTGGAGAAAAAGGGATTACTAGAGGGCCGCTTGGGATAACAGACTAGAGCAACAGACCATTGGTATACCTGTCCAGGCACGAGTTCTGGCCGATCTTTCGGCATTTCGATCTGGATAAGTCCCGATTGCGGCGAGTTAATTTGCTTGCGATATAAGGGTTGGGGTACTCCTGCTTTCGTCAAGGTAAACACCATCGGTACGGAGACAGACTTGGATAACTGTAAGAAAAAGCTGGGATGACTGGATACGGTTTGTCCCGCATACTCTTTGGAGGGAATTAATAACGTTACCAAGTTGTCTGGCAAAGACTCATCACAGCCTCGCGAACCAGCGCCCTGACTGCGGCGGGGATTGCTATTGGGAGGCGGAATAAAGCGGATGCGCGCACGAGTCGCTTGGCTGATGATGAAAGTCTGATGATTGTTCGGCAAAACAGGGTTAGAGTTTGATGCCGCATCAACAGGCAGCATGGGACTAGCCAGCAACAATGCAGAAAGTATAGATGTTGTGCCAGCGATCGACGTTGTGACAGGTGAGAAAGTTTTCATCGGAGCGACCTTTATTTTTCAAACTGTTCTCTTAACTAACGGGATGCTGTAGGCATTGTGAGGACGGAAAATTTCTTATACTAAGTAATTTCAAGTGAGATAAGATTCACCAGTGTACTAATTTCTTCCGCTCTCTCCCATCA
>DATNPC010001039.1:0-23816 GCA_036703375.1 Allocoleopsis sp. | reverse complement strand
GTGGGTGGAAGACAAGGGGATTGGAATTGATGTACAAAATCAGAAACGGATTTTCTACGTGTTCGAGCGCTTGCACGGTAGTGAAATTTACCCAGGTACGGGTATTGGTCTGGCTATTGTTCGCAAAGGTGTAGAACGCATGGGCGGTCAAGCGGGAGTAGAATCTCAGCTCGATCGAGGAAGTCGGTTTTGGATAGAGTTACCCAAAGTCCCAGAACGATAATTTGAATGATGTACGCAGAGGATGAAACGATTTTGCTGGTGGAGGACAATCATAAAGATGTTCTTCTCATCCAGCGAGCATTTCGCAAGGCTAATCTGACGAACCCACTGCAAGTCGTGGGAGACGGAGAAGCTGCCGTGCTCTATTTGTCTGGGGAAGGGTCTTATGAAAATCGCGATCGCTATCCCCTACCCAGCCTCATACTGCTAGACCTGAAATTACCCCGCAAGTCAGGTGCTGAGGTACTAGAATGGCTACGGCAGCAGCCCCGACTCAAACGCTTGCCTGTTGTGGTTCTAACGTCTTCCAGGGAGTACGCTGACGTTAATAAAGTCTACGATCTTGGTGCTAACGCCTACATGGTCAAACCTGTAACCTTTGATAGCTTGGTAGAGATTGTGAAGACACTCAACCTACACTGGATGGTTTTCAATGAAAAGCCGCAAGTCGGTGTTTGATCGAGGCCCCCACTCCCCACCACTGCACTTAACTGATGCTACGGATTTTGATCGTTGATGACAATCCCCATGACCGGATTCTAGCTATTCGCTCCCTAGAACGAGAGTTTCCTGAGTTACAGGTGCAGGAGGTGGCAAAAGCCGAAGACCTCGATCGCGCTTTAGAACGAGGTGACTTCGATGTGGTCATCACGGATTACCAACTGCGGTGGAGCGATGGATTGACAGTATTTCGCGCCATCAAAGCTCGTTTTCCCGATTGCCCTGTGATTATGTTCACCAATAGTGGCACTCAGGAAATCGCCGTAGAGGCGATGAAAGCGGGGTTAGATGATTATGTCCTGAAGTCATCCAAGCACTACATTCGCTTAGCGGCCGCCGTCCGCTTGGCGTGGAAAAACACGGAAATTCGGCGCAAAGCAGCAGGTTTAGAAAATCGCTGGCAGGGTTTGCTCAATCAGTTGAATGTGGGGATTTTTCGGTTGAGTGAAGATGGCGCTCTACTAGAGGCTAATCCAGCATTCCTAAGCTTGCTCGGTTTAGGGTCATTATCAGACTCTCTGGGTCGATCAATGGAGAGTTATTTTCAACCAGAAGACTATGCTCGACTGTTACATCAGCTCAAAGAAAAGGGACAAATCCGCAATGATGAAGTGCAATTAAGACGAGCTGACGGCGCTTCCATTTGGGTGCGCTTGAGCGAAACCAATAGTAGAGTTGACGGTCAAACCATTATTGAAGGCTTGATTGAAGATATTAGCGATCGCTTCCTTGCAGAACAGGCTCTCAAAGCCAGCGAATCGCGGTTCAGGCGCTTAGTCGCTGCCAACATGATCGGCTGCACGTTCTGGGATATCAGTGGCAAGATTACCGATGCCAATGATGCATTTTTGCGGATGGTGGGTTACACGCGGGACGATTTGCTCGCAGGTAAACTGAACTGGAAAACAATGACTCCAGCCGAACAGTTGCATTTGAGCGAACAAGCAATTGTTCAGATGCGAGAATTTGGAGCAGCCAGTGCCTTTGAAAAGGACTACATTTGCTCGGATGGGAGTCGCGTTCCTGCTATCTTTGGGGGAGTTCTCTTAGAAGGGTCTGAAGACCAAGGCGTGAGTTTTGTCCTCGACTTGAGCGAACGCAAGCAATTAGAAAATCAACTTCGGCAACAAGCCGAACAATTAGAACAGGCTAACCGTCTCAAGGATGAGTTCTTAGCTGTCCTCAGCCATGAATTGCGATCGCCCCTCAACTCCATTCTCGGCTGGGCAAAGCTGCTGCGGACTCGAAATTTCGATCCAGCAACAATGACACGCGCGATCGAGACAATTGAACGCAATGCGACCTTACAAACCCAACTGATTGAAGATTTACTCGATGTTTCGCGGATTCTTCAGGGCAAGATTAGTTTGAATGTGATTCCGACTAATCTGGCATCTACGATTAAGGCAGCACTAGAAACCATGCACCTAGCGGCCCAAGCCAAGTCGATTCAAGTTGAGTGTTTGCTCGATTCCAGCGTCGGGTTAGTGTCCGGCGATCCCAATCGCTTGCAGCAAGTGGTTTGGAATCTACTGTCCAATGCCATTAAATTTACCCCTCCTGGCGGACGCGTCCAAATCTCTCTCAAAAACCAAGGTTCCCAAGCTCAGATTCAAGTCCGCGATACGGGCAAAGGCATTAGTGCAGAGTTTCTACCTCATGTTTTTGATTACTTCCGTCAAGCGGATGCTTCAACCACTCGATCGCAAGGAGGACTTGGATTGGGTTTAGCAATCGTGCGTCATCTAGTGGAACTGCACGGCGGGACTGTGAGTGCAGACAGTCCGGGGGCAGGACAAGGCGCAACGTTTACGGTCAAGCTACCGCTGATGAATGATAGGGTAGAAAGCGATCGCCAACCAGAATCATTCGACAATGCTCCAGATTTGGCAGGCGTGCGAGTCCTGGTTGTAGAAGACGATACAGATAGTCGAGAACTGATTACCTTTGTCCTCGAACAGTATGGAGCCGAAGCGATCGCAGTTGCCTCGACAGCCCAGGCGCTCTCAACCCTGGAACAATTGAAGCCAGATGTCTTGGTGAGCGATATTGGCATGCCGCAAGAGGATGGTTACGCCCTTATCCGTAAAGTGAGAGCCAACGAATCCAATCCAGCAGACCCTATTCCCGCCGTAGCGCTAACGGCTTATGCTAGGGAGGAAGATTATCAACGAGCCATAGAAGCTGGATTTCAGCGACATATCCCTAAGCCAGTCGAACCGAACGAGTTGGTGGCTGCTGTAGCCCAACTAGTCGGACGCCCTAAACCTATCTAGAGAGCCGATTCAGTCATGGTAGAGGCAATCCTCCCGTGGTTGCCCCGCTTGGGTGTCAGGGCGGGCACGGGGGTTCATTGGTGTCAATTTAAGCCCTGGCGAATAGAATTCGCGTCTATAAAAACTAAGTCCGCCGTCGCGGACTAACGGAAAATCAAGGATTTTGAAACCCGCGCAGGCGGGTTTCGTTTGTATAGCTGCGGTTTTAACCGCCCAGCCAACTCCGCCCCTACACAAAATCAATGTTTCTAAAAATTCACCCTCGTTCCCACCCAGGAGTGATTACATCGATCGCTGAACTTGGCACAATCACTGCATAGACAAAAGCTAGGGCGGTAAGGGTTGATGATTAAATCTTGGATGGTGATTGGGGCTGTAACCCTGCTCGTAGCATTGGGGGGTAACTTCATAACGCCCAAAGATGTTAAATGGTTTAAACGTCTGCACCGTCCGAGATGGCTAACCTTTGAGAAAGCAATTCCCATCATTTGGACTGTTGTGTTTATTGGCGGTGCCTGGTCAGCTTATATTGTCTGGGAAAGCGACCCAGGTGGTACGAGAACTTGGTGGCTAATGGGTTTTTATCTATTAGTGGAATTGGTCACGATTGCTTACAACCCACTTATGCTCAGGCTCCGCAGTCTCAAAGTTGGCACAATTGTGGGTGGGATTGGTGCTGCTTTGGGCATTATCCTAGCACTGGTTGTTTTACCCGTTTCGGGTTGGGCGTCTTTATTGCTATTGCCGTATATCATTTGGGCTCCGATTGGTACCTACACGACTTGGGAAATGATGCAGCTCAATCCAGACGACGCGTAGGAAAAGCGATCGCATTCGTTGGTAGGGTGGTCTAGGGCATCGGCGAAACGCTATATAGAGCGCGATCGCTCAACGGGAATAGAGCCTGTAAGCTATACTGTTGGCTCACCTAAGCGCTAGCAATTCTAATGATTGTAGAAGAGCGCTTGCACAAGAGAGCGCTGCTCCTACCTGATGTAAATTTGAGAGAGTACTTGACCCAAGCAGAGGGGGTCGAGAGAAGCTTCAAACCGGAGAGGGTTTTTTCGACACAAAACCTGCTAGAGGAGTGAGTGAACTCTTTTGCCTCCTGGTTTGCTCGCGCTCAGGGATGGTGCTCTTTTTAAGGTTATTCCCTATGAATTTGCTGAAAGGTCGATTACTGCGTTTAGCCGAACAGCTGCCTGACTTGATTGGACAACTGCCTGATGAAAGCGTGGACGACGCTTGGAAAGTTTTACACCCGCTTTACCACGATCTGTATATGCTCTCGGCGATGCAGGAGTCGAGGCAAATGGTTAGACCGGGAGATTTTCTCACTCGTGAAGAGGTGTTACGACTTCTACACTTTCCCTAAGAGTAACCGATGCTGGTAAACGAGTATGTCAACAAAAAAATTTTGTTTGTAGTTCGGAGTCAGAATCCCCCCTGTGAGCATAGAAGTGCGCTATGCCCGATCGTTTTTGCAAGACCTTAAAAACTTGGAGCCAGAGGCTTATCAGCAAATCTGTACAGTCCTCTTTGAGGAGTTTGCGAAGCTCAAGCGGATTCAAGACCTTCCAGGGCTTCACCAGATCAGCTCGGATGCGATGTTTTATCGGTTTACGATCGGCAACTACTTAATCGGGATTGAAGTAACGGGCCAAATTGTAAAATTTTGGCGAGTTTTACCCAAACCTTACGTTTAAATGATGAACATAACCCAGGCAAACCCGTTGTCTGGAGACACTCAAGGCGACAAAAAACCCATGCGACAGCGAAAGACATACTAAAAGACACGGAAGAACGGACATCTGACCTCTTAAACTTGTGATTGGTGAAAACAGAAGTTTGAGAGCTACTTTATGGACGCCGCTGTACTCTGGCAACGCTACCAAGACTGGCTATACTACCACGAAAGGTTGAATTTTTACCTCGACATCAGCCGTATGCGGTTCGATGACGCTTTTGTCGCAGCGATGCAACCTAAGTTCGAGAAGGCGTTTCAGGCGATGGAGGCGTTGGAGGGAGGCGCTATCGCGAACCCCGACGAAAACCGTATGGTCGGTCACTACTGGCTAAGAGACCCGGAATTAGCACCAACGCCGGAACTGCGTCAAGAAATCCTCAGTACTCTGAAAAAAATTGAAGACTTTGCCGAAAAAGTCCACACAGGTGCCATCCATCCTCCAGGAACCTCTAAATTTACCGACGTTCTCTCTATCGGTATCGGAGGGTCTGCCCTGGGGCCTGAGTTTGTCGCTGAAGCCCTTGCCCCAGATTCTCCCCCCTTAACGATTCACTTTGTTGATAATACTGACCCAGCGGGCATCGATCGCGTTCTCAACCGACTGCAAGATCGACTCTCCAGCACCCTTGTCTTAGTCATCTCCAAATCTGGGGGGACGCCAGAAACCCGCAACGGCATGATTGAGGTCAAAAAAGTCTACGAATCCAAGAATCTAGACTTTGCTCCCCATGCCGTCGCGATTACGGGTGAAAACAGCAACCTGGATCAACAAGCTAAGTCAGAAGGGTGGCTAGCCACCTTTCCCATGTACGACTGGGTCGGTGGTCGCACGTCTGAACTGTCAGCGGTAGGGCTGCTTCCAGCCGCCTTACAAGGGATAAATATCCGCGACATGCTGGCCGGTGCAAAGGAAATGGATGCTGCCACCCGAATCCCTAAGCTGAAAGAAAATCCAGCCGCGTTGCTTGCCTTATCCTGGTACTTCGCTGGCAATGGTAAAGGTGAGAAGGATATGGTGGTGTTGCCTTACAAAGATAGTTTGCTGCTCTTTTCTCGCTACTTGCAGCAGCTAGTCATGGAATCTTTGGGTAAGGAGAAAGACTTGGATGGCAATATCGTCCATCAAGGGATTGCGGTCTACGGCAATAAAGGTTCCACAGACCAACACGCCTACGTGCAGCAACTGCGGGAAGGTGTCAATAACTTCTTTGTCACATTCATTGAAGTCTTGGAAGATAGACTCGGTCCATCTCCAGAAGTAGAACCAGGAGTAACATCTGGAGACTATCTATCTGGTTTATTACAGGGGACGCGAAAAGCACTCTATGAAAATCAGCGAGATTCCATTACCGTAACGATTCCTCAAGTGAATCCTCACACCGTAGGAGCTTTGATTGCGCTCTATGACCGTGCCGTTGGTCTTTATGGGTTCCTGGTGAATATTAATGCTTACCACCAGCCAGGGGTAGAAGCAGGTAAGAAGGCAGCGGCGGCTATCTTAGACCTACAAAAACGGGTCGTACAAGTGCTACAGGGGGAAAGTACTGCCTTGTCCCTACCAGAATTAGCTCAGAAAGTCGGAGAACCTGACCAAATTGAAGCGATTTACAAAGTGGTGCGTCATCTTGCCTACAACAAGCGAGGTGTTGCCTTAGAAGGAGACTTACGCCATGTGAGTAGCCTAAAAGTCTCAGCAGCTTAGCCGGATTTCCTCATATTGTGCTACCCCCGACTTACTTCGCTTCGCGTTCCTGCTCCGTTTCGTGGAAGTCGGGGATTTCTGCGATGATTGTAGATGTAATAGTTTTGAGGCGATCGCAAACCATAGATTAAACTAAATCGCTCTACCTGAATAAGAATTTCTCAAAAATAGTTCCTAGGTTTCTGTTGGGTGGAGCAGACATAGCATAGCGTAAGAAGTAGATCTGCTCTTATATTGGTACCCATGCCATTGATCATCCTGGTTGCAGACGACAACCTGGGAACCCGTCTTTCTGTCAGCGATTACCTGGAGATATCAGGCTACTCAGTCATCGCGGCTGAAGATGGTCAACAGGCGCTGTCGATGATTGAAACGTATCACCCTCATATCCTCGTGACAGATATCAACATGCCACGCATGGATGGCTATGAGTTAGTCCGAAAAGTCCGTCAGAAGCCCGCGTTTCGCTTGTTACCGGTTGTCTTTTTAACCGAACGTACCAGCACAGAAGAACGCATTAAAGGCTACCAGACGGGTTGTGACCTTTATCTTCCTAAGCCCTTTGAAATGCAGGAACTCGGTGCGGTGATTCGCAGTCTTCTGGAGCGAGCGCAGATGATTCAATCGGAGCTACGATATTCCTCAACTGAGGCGAGGCAAACGCCTTCACCAGAAACCAACTCAGCATCAGGCGATAAAGATAAAATAGACAACACTCCTAAAGACGCGATCGCCAATCGGGGCACAGGGCCATCGTTTGCTCCTAAAGGCTTAAATATCAATCTGACTCAGCGCGAACAGCAAGTTTTAGATTTACTCACTAAAGGTTTATCCAATGCTCAAATTGGCGACAAGCTACATCTGAGTGCTCGGACAGTCGAAAAGTATGTCAGCACTCTCTTAAGAAAAACAGCAACTAGCAAACGGGCAGAACTTGTACGATTTGCAATGGAAAATCGTTTAGTCGAGTAGATGAGCAGTCTATTGAACAGAAGTGAAACGCTAAACAATGTATTGACTGCTCTCTATTTTATCCACGAGTTCCAACTATCAGGAGATCGCTGACCCCTTGCTAAAAATCAGCTAGAGCAGAAGTGAGCGAGCAAGCGGAAGCTTTTAACAGAAAACAGTATTGCTGTACTACTAGACCTGTTTTAACTCAAAGGTTTGTATCCATTCAGTCTAACTACAAATGTAGTATTAAAAAATTCAAGCTAAGTCTCCAGCTTAAATGCCACGAGTAGTCATTGTTTTGTATTTAGTGAGTTTATAGATTTCGAGCGAGGAGCGTTGAGACATCGAAGGCTTTAGCTCTTAAGCTCAATTGAGACGCCTTTTCTATCATCAAGTTGAGCAGCCGCGCTACAGCTAATATGCAAAGGTGTAAAGTTAACCTTTATTGAATCTTTATTAAGCAGATCGTACCACCTCATCCACCTGGGGGAAGTTGAAAATCTGTAAACGATCCAAGCTATTTTTAGAGGCTATTAACTGGAGCAAGATTACGATTGAAACCAGCACCGATCGAGTCAGAAACATCCACAACGACAGCACCATGAACTGGCACAATATTCTACCCTTGAGCTGGAAACGCTTCTGGGACTATTTCATTGGGGTTGGCGTGCTAGCTTTTACTTACTTTACGACAGCCAAGCTCGCCCTTGTAACGTTAGATTTGGGAGCAGAGGCATCTCCCCTCTGGCCGCCAGCAGGAGTGGCGTTAGCCGCACTGCTATTACACGGACAATGTATCTGTCCAGGAGTGGCGTTGGGAGCGGCGTTATTTGCTAAGTCGTTAGGAGTATCGTGGATAGCTGCCTGGAGTATCGCTGGTGGTAGTGCTGTTCAAGCGGTGATTGGCACTCAATTGCTACGTCAGATGGGGTTTCGTTCTTCTCTCAAACGCGTGCAAGATGTTTTGCAACTGTTAGTCTTAGGCGCTTGGGTATCTCCAATTGTTAATGCCACAATTAGTACGATTATTGGTTGCTCGATCGGTACAGTTGCCCCTAGCCAAGCGGGAAAAAACTGGGGTGTCTTATGGCTGGGTGATGGGATGGGAATTATTGTCGTCACTCCTGCGATATTGGTCTTGAGCCATACGATTTTGAGGGTTAGATGGTTAATCGGGCAACAGGCAAGAGTAGCGCCTAATTTGGGAACATCTCAGACTCGTTTTAAGCCAAAACACTGGATCGAAATAGCAACTTCAACATTCCGAATCTCTCATCAAGCTGAGGCTATTGTTTGCTTCCCATTACTTTGCGCGATCGGTTGGCTGGTGTTTGGCTCAAAAACAGCAGATGGAATCGCTCAATACCCTCTAGAATACTTGCCCTTTCCGCTGGTGGTGTGGGCAGCACTGCGATGGCAGCAATTAGGTGCAGTCATCGCGACACTGATGATCTCTGCGATCGCGATTGGGGGAGCGGTACGGGGAGTTGGTCCTTTTGTCGCACAGACTGGGGGGATTGATATCGCACTCCAGTTTTTACTGTGCTTTATGGGTGTCGTTGCCATGGTTGCTCTGCTCTTGGCCGCAGCGGAGGCAGAACGAACGTCAGCAGTCGATTTACTTAAAGAACGGGAAGCGAGTCTTGCTAACGCTCAACGCCTTGCCAAGCTGGGAAATTGGGATTATTACGAGACATGCCAAGATTGCTCCCAATCCCAATGGCAGTTGCGATGGTCTGATGAACTGTATCGCCTCTTTGGGTTTGCCGCAGGAGCCTTTCAACCCAGTTGGCAAGCTTTCTTTCAAGTCGTTCATCCAGCCGATCGCGAGCAAGTCGGGCAGGCGATTCGAGGTGCATTGCGAGAGCAAAAGCCTTACTGTATTGACTACCGAATTGTGCTGCCAGACGGATCGCAGCGCGTGGTGTGCGAACAATCGGAGATTAGCCAGGATGGCATTAGTGGCACAGTGCAGGATATTACCGATCGCAAGCAAGTGGAAGCTCAACTGCGTGCCGTAGCCCAACGCGATCGCTTATTGGGAGAGATGGCGATGCGGATTCGACGCTCTCTCAACCTCGATTGCATTCTTAACACCACTGTGGCCGAAGTCCGGCAATTTCTCAAAGCCGATCGCGTTTTCATCGGTCAAATCCAGCGAGTTGCTCAAGAGTGGAAAGGCTCGAAACCACCAGTAACCTGTGCCCAAGACGCTGAACTGGCCGCCCGTTTAAAAGGTTTAATCATCGCTGAAGCCGTAGAGCCTAGCTATCCATCCCTGTGCTGCCTGACGATCGATGATGAGAGAACCTTGCAATTTTGGCAATCGCAATTTGCCCAAAATTGCGCTGTTGTGCTTGAGGATACAGAGGCGATCGCTTTTTCCCCCAAAATTTCTGGGTACCACTGCGAGTATCAAGTCAGAGCTATTTTAGGAGTGCCGATTTGGGTAGGAGATGAGTTGTATGGAGCTTTAGTGGTTAACCAATGCCAACAGCCGCGCCAGTGGCAATCGTGGGAAATCGACTGGCTGTGTTCGCTGGCCACGCAAGTTGCGATTGCGATTCAACAAGCCCAGCTCTATCGGCAAATTACAGACCTCAACACTCACTTGGAATCCCAAGTGGCGGAACGCACGCAAGAACTCAGTGCCAAAATGGCTGAGCTTCAGGAACTCAACCACTTGAAAGATGTATTTCTCCAAGCCGTTTCCCACGACCTACGCACTTCCCTATTAGGGATGTCAATGGTATTTAACAATTTGTATCGCTCGGCGGAAGAAACCGTCACTCTCAGTCGCCCGTTGCTTGAGCGGATGATGATGAGTAGCGAACGTCAGGTGAATTTGATCGACTCGCTTCTAGAAGACCATTTCCACGAAAAACGCCAATTAGATCTTCACTGCCAACCCATCAAATTGGACGGGTTAATACACAACCTCATCGCCGACTACTTGCCTATACTGACTCAAAATCAAGCTACTCTGACCCAACATTTACCTACCGTTTGCCCAGCGATAATGGCCGATCCGAAGCTGCTACGGCGGGTATTGGAAAATTTGCTCGCGAATGCCATCAAACATAATCCACCGGGGCTGAACCTAACGTTACAAATTGCGGTTGAGGACGAAAGGATTCGTTGCACCCTCCAGGATGATGGCGTAGGCATGCCCCAAGCGCAACAAAATAGCCTCTTCAAACTCTACATTCGCGGTCTGCACACCAAGCACTTAACGGGTATTGGTTTGGGCTTATATCAGTGCCGACAAATTATTCATGCCCACGGGGGTGAAATTGGCGCAATCAGTACTCCAAAGGCTGGCTCAACGTTTTGGTTCACGCTCCCTCTGGCTAAAACAACAGCCCGAGATGGCGACGTACAGTTTGTAGGGGCGCACGGCTGCGCGCCCTGACGCAGGGTGTATTGCATCAAAAAACGCAAATTGTTGTGAGAGCAACTCTGTCGAATTGCCCCTCATCACAACCTCTGTGCATCAACTGTCTGCGTCTGTCGAAATGATGGATGTTCAGCCGAATTTGATACGATCCCTTACGATCGCTATTTTTCCACCAACTGGTAAGTCTTGATAACGTGCTCTAGTAGACCGTCACAGGCATCCAAGAGGAGATCGATTACTTGATTAAAGCCTTCTGGTCCACCGTAGTAGGGGTCTGGAACTTCTCGCTCGCTATGATGAGAGGCAAAGTCGCACATTAATCGTACTTTGTCCCGATACTTCCCTGCTGGATCGAGGTAGAGAATATCTTCATAATTTTCCCGATCCATTGCCAAAATTAGATCGAAGTTTTCAAAGTCCGATTTTTGAAACTGTCGCGCCCTACCTTTGAGCGTTATTCCTCGACCGAGTGCGGCTGCCGTCATACGGCGATCGGGTGGAGCCCCAATATGATAACCACCAGTTCCAGCCGAATCGCAGATAATATCATTGCTAAGACCCGCCTGCTCAACTAAGTGATTCATAATGTTCTCGGCTGAAGGAGAACGGCAGATGTTACCGAGGCAGACGAAGAGTAACTTACAAGGCATAGGTATAATATTTAGCTTCGGATGCTGTTTAAACAAGGACTACTGCTGCACCCGTGTTAAGTTTAGCAACGAAGCTGCCGTTGCTGGTGTTTCACCGGAGATTGCAGAGGCTGGATTTTCGCTGAATCAGTATGATTTCGATAAAAGTTCAGCAGCAGCCCTAAACATATCTTCCAGAGAGGTCAAGCGATGCCTCCTAGTTCAATGAGGAAAGTCTCGAATGTTCAAATCGCACCGTCGCACTTACCGCAAGTCCCGTCCTTCTGTACCGCTTTTGTGGATTCTTCTGGCTATACCGTTAACCTTGATTCTCCTGGAATTGTTGGCGTGGCTGCTGGTGAACATCACGGGTAATAGTGCCCAGTTAGCTGCTTATGAGGGTCAACCCCCAATTGTCACGGCTTACTGTCTCAAGTTCCTCAATCGATCGCAGCAACCCTACGACGGTTTATCGGATCGGGGACACCTCGCTGCTCAGCGGCATTCTGCCCTCGGCTACAGCTTAGTCGGAAACCAGAAAAGTGAGTTCTGGCGGATCGACGAACAAGGTTTCCGCGATGACGATCCCGTTCCTCTCGAAAAGCCGAAAAATGAAATTCGGATTTTTCTGCTCGGCGGTTCTACTGCTTTTGGTCAATGGAGTTCGAGCAACCAAGTGACATTAGCCAATTTCCTAGAAACCCGTCTGAACGAACGAATCGCCCAGCAAAGGCGTTCCCCAGAGAAATACCGTCCTGTTCCGTTGCCCGTCTACAAACCAGAACGTGAAAAAGCACTGACGCTTCCGCCTCAGCTTCGCGATGGTCAATACCGCGTGATCAATGCCGCTGTACCAGGATATGCCTCGGGTAATGAACTCGCTGCGCTAGCCTTGCAAATTTTGCCCTACAACCCGGACGCTATTTTGGTTTTGGATGGATATGCAGACTTGATGTTGCCCAGCGATCGATGGGGAACGGATATCCCTCAGGAGGAAGCCTTTCTCAATGACGCGCTCGAGCATCTTTGGACTCACCTCGCTGGACGGTTAAAGCAAGCGATCGCAGATACGTATTTAGTCAAATCTATACACTACTGGCTTTTACCGTCTAAACCCTCAGTGAGTCAGCTGAGTCTAGTTGTCACCGATCGCGCAGAACCGTTGGAACAACATCTCGCCACTGACCCCAATGAATTAAACCGTCGAGTCATACGATATCGCGATCGGCTCAAGCAAATGGTGCGTTTAACAACCGGGGCAAACATTCCTTTGATTGTCGCACTTCAGCCAGAAGTAACAGGTCGTCCTAGCAGCAAACTGTCTTCAAGAGAACGAACTGTCGTCAACGAACTAAGTTCAATCTACAAACAACGAGTGCCAGCTAGCTATGCCGCACTGACACAAGCGATGCAGAACGTGCAGGAAGCATTTCCCAAAAACGTGACAACGCTCAACTTCTACCAGCTCGATGAAGACTTGCCTCAGGGCGCTTTTAATGATGCCGTTCACTTAACAAAGGAAGGCAATCAAGTCCTCGCCGAGCGATTTTATCGAGCGATTGCCGATCTCCAAAAGATTCAGGTCACTCCACCCAAACCTCCCAAATAAGGCAAAAGACAAAAGACACAAGCCTTTCTTTTGTCTTTTGTCCCTTGATTTGACTGGCTTACATGCCTGGAAGATTTAATCCACTCGTGAGTTCTTCCATGCGCTCTCGCATGGTGGCTGTAGACTTGTCGTAGGCATCTTTCATCGCCGCTGTCACGAGTTCGGAAAGCGCTGGTGCACCCTGACCTAAGGCAGCGTCGGAAATTTCTACTCGTAAGGGTTCTTGGTTACCACTCATCACCACTTTGACAAGGCCATCGCTGCTTTGTCCCTCGATTTCCATGCGCTCCAACTCTTCTTGGAGCTGCTTAGCACCTTGTTGAACTTCTTGAGCTTTTTTAAAGGCATCGGCGAGTTCTTTCATTTTGCCTAAGCCGAAGCCAAATCCTTGTCCTCTTGTCATAATTTGTTAATTCTATCGAGTATGGGACGACTGTATTAGTTTGATATCCGACGACGCGGAGTGCAATAGGTACTCTCGATCCGGAAATTCCAGTCTAACAACTGAGATACTCCTGCTTGGACGAGGAGGGTTCCTCGCTCAGCTGGCACGGGAAGTTCAACGATTGGGAAAGAGAAACGTCTGTCAAGCCATGAGACTTGTACCTCTACTTCTAATCCTCGAAGGAGTGACGTAAAGCACTTTTTTCAAAGCGCTCGTCTGCGTCTTCCCGTTCATTCGCCTCCTTATCTTAGTATCCCTTGCGTCGGTACGGCAGCTCTATGCCGCTTGAAACTCACCTAAGATTTTTACTTCTGGCTCTAAGCAAAGCGACCAATGATGTTCGACTTGTTGCTGAATATGGCGAATAATTTGGAAGATATCGCTAGCTTTAGCGCCACCACAGTTCAGGATAAAGTTGGCATGACGCTCCGCTACCCGAGCGCCGCCAATTTGGAACCCTTTCAATCCCATCTGTTCGATTAACCAAGCGGCAGCATGGGATTCGGGATTGCGGAAGACACTGCCGCAACTCGGCAAGTGGTAAGGCTGAGAGAGGCGACGTTGTTCCAAATGTCTAGAGGTTTCGGCTAGTAACTGTTTGGGATCGGCACCCGGCTGTAGCTGAAATGTGGCTTGCGTCACTAAGCGATCGCCTCCTTGTAAAATCGAAGTGCGATAGTTAAAGCCCAATGCTTGCGGGGTTAGCGTTTCAATAGTACCTGTCGGGGAAAGGGTCTGTGCGCTCACCAGAATATCGGCGGTACAGCTTTTATGCGCTCCAGCATTCATCACCACTGCACCACCTACGGTGCCGGGGATGCCGACTGCCCATTCCAGTCCGCGCCAACCGCGTTCGGCGGCTTGCCAAGCGAGGCGCGCAATGGGTTCGCCAGCACCAGCGGTGATTCTCCCGGTATCGGGATCGAAATGAGTTTGGCGCAGATGCCGAGTACAGACGACTAAACCGGACAAACCGCGATCGCTGACTAATAGATTAGAGCCTGCGCCTAACAGAGTGAGGACTAAGCCTTGAGACTGGGCCCACTCAAAACTCGCTTGCAGATCTTCAGCGCGACGGGGAGCGACGTACCACTCTGCTGGACCTCCTACCCGAAAGGAGGTCAGGCTCGCTAAAGGAACTCCCGTTCGCAGCGGGCAATTCGTTCCTGGTAAGTACAGCTCAGGTTTGTAGAGGTTAGGGTTTGGAGTAAAAGTGTCGGTAACGCGGGGGGGGTCGTGAGACAACGTCATATCAATTCACAAGAAAAGAGTGCCAATTGGTCTTAGACAATTGAGGCGAAGCGAAGGTCTTTTTTCCGGTTTTATTGACCGAATTCAGGCTTTCTGGCTTAATTCTTTAAACTGTTCGCACCGATCTTTATCAGCCTTTTGATAGAAGTCCAGCAACTTGGGAATAATCTGATTGAGATCCCCAGCCCCTAAAAATAGAGCGAGATCGCCAGGTTGAAGGACTTGGGTCAGTAACTGTGCAACTGACTCTAAAGTTGGCTCGTAGTGCACCCGCTCGTGATGAGCGGCAATGGCATCTCGAACCCCAGCACCAGTAATTTGCCCTAAGTTGGGTTCGCCTGCACTGTAAATGTTAGTCACAACGACCATGTCTGCATGGTCAAACGATTCAGCAAACTCGGGTAAAAAGGTCAAGGTGCGACTGTAGCGGTGAGGCTGAAAAATCGCGACAATTCGTTGCGGAGCCGGAAATTTCAACCGAGCAGCTGCAAGGGTTGCCTGAATTTCACTGGGATGGTGAGCGTAGTCATCGACAAAGGAGATATCGTTGCACTTGCCCCGCAGCTCAAACCGGCGTTTGGCTCCCTCAAATGTAGCGATGGCTGAGACAATCTTGTCAAATTCCAGACCTAACTGTCGCCCTACAGCTACTGCTGCTAAAGCATTGCTGAGATTGTGTTTGCCGAGCAATTTCACCTGGAGTTCGCCCAATACGCGATCGCCTTCCCAAACTTGGGCGGTTGTACCATATGCGTGATAAGTCACATTACTCACGCTATAGTCGGCACCGCTTTCTCGTCGCAAGCTGTAGCTAATGGTTGGTTTCAGCCGCGATCGCACTGTTTCGCAATCAATACAGCCTACGAGCATTTTGCAGCGTTCGGCAAAAATCTGGAAGGTCTTAATAACCTGTTCTAAAGAATCGTAATGGTCTGGATGATCGAGTTCGATATTTGTGACGACACCAATCTGGGGAGAGAGCTTGGCTAAAGAACCATCTGATTCATCAGCTTCTGCAACCAGATAAGGTCCATCTCCCAAACGTGCATTACCTCCCCAAGCATCCACTTCACCTCCCACAACAATGGTTGGATCTACACCAGCTTGCAACAGCACATAACCAATTAAACTACTCGTTGTCGTTTTTCCATGAGTTCCCGCGACAGCAATGCTTTGGTAATCTTGAATCAAAGCGGCTAACAAATCCGAGCGATGAAAAATTGGGTAGCCCCGATCTAGAGCTGCCTGATACTCGGAATTAAAAGAATTAATCGCTGTCGAACAAATGACTTGAGGCAAACCTGAGACCGTTTTGGCAGCAGGACTCGCTGGACTGGATTTTGGAAGTTCACGAGGGAAGCTTCCAGAATTCGAGTGAAGACCGATCGCTGCTGTAGATAAGTCTCCACAGGCAGCTTCTGTCCGGGACTGGAAAAACTCTAGATTAGTAGCGTCTTGACTTCTGAAAAGATGTGCACCGACTGCTTGCAAACGCTGAGTAATATGCGTCGAACGAATGTCCGATCCAGATACAGGGAGTTGACGCTTTGCTAGAACATAAGCAAGGGCTGACATTCCAATTCCACCAATACCGATGAAATGAAATGGCTTCCCCGTGAAATCAACGTTATTCCGCATCTTAACTCCTTACACACCACACCACACACGCCTACTGGGCCAATATCACGCGCTATCATATCAAGAATTGATTTTTCAAGATATAGCAAAGTAGAGATTTAGCCGGATTTTCCTCCTACAGAGCTAGTTACAGTACAGATTGTGTTACTGTAGGACAAGATTTTTCTACCCATAAACTGTTTTTATAACTAAACGCAACAGGTTCCTCTCAATCCGGAATTTTTAGTCGAAAACGGGGCATCAACACACCTGTCACCGAGCGAGATTTAGAGCGAACTTGAACGCCGAACCCGAAATCCATAAATTGCCGATAGGTATGGAACAGGTGGCAATCCTGGGTGGCACATTCGATCCAGTACATATAGGGCATCTCATCGTCGCTCAAACCGCTTTGAGCCAGTTAGGACTCGATCGGGTGATCTGGGTCCCAGCTCGCCACCCTCCTCATAAGCAGAGTTTAGCTTACGAGCATCGCCGGTCAATGGTGGAAAAAGCGATCGCCGGAAATTCTGCGTTTGCCCTCTCGCCCTTAGAAATAGAGCCAGCTAAACCCGATTACGCGCTCGCAACCTTGGCGTATCTCCAAACGGTGTATCCTAACCAGCAATGGCATTGGATTATTGGCTTAGATTCTTTCCAGACTCTACCCCTATGGTACTGCCGCGAACGGCTGATCCCCTCTTGTCAGTGGCTAGTTGCACCACGATTTGTACCAGTAGCGGACACGACTACATTTAGCGTTAGCGATCGAAGCGACAGCCGCTACAGCCAGCAGTCAATCTCTTCCGATATCTGGCTATGTCAAAAAGTAGTCAGTCAATTAACTGCTCAAAGCATCTTAATTCGCTGGCAGCTCCTTCAAATGCCTACTATCGGCATCTCTTCTAGTCTGATTCGCCAGTATTGTCGCCAAAATCGCTCAATTCGTTACCTAGTTCCGGACGATGTCCGAGCTTACATTACAGCCCATCATCTCTATACCGATGGCATAACTGAGTCCCAAGATCGCGCCTAGGGGCTAGAGAATACACTAATCTTTTGTGACGTACAGTTGTTCTGAGTGCCTAATCCAGAATCGCAAGAAAGAAACAGGGAAATGCATCCTTGCTGATGATATATCGCATTTCCGGGAATTTGTCAAGTCCCGGTTGGAGAGAGGGGATTGACTAGAGAGGTATTATTAGAGGCTTTAAGTTTTTTGTCGCCAAAGTCCCTGGTGCTCTCATCTACGAGTCAGTTGGACTACCTCCACGAGCCTCCCTCAAACGAGCTTGGAACAGCGGCAGACAAGGCTTACAAGACTTACTGTATAAGGTTTTTCTGAATTGAGCACCCATTACAAGTTCTCATTGTTCAGCCTTTGCAATATTATTGGGGTCAATAGTTATTAATACTCAATAAAAAGTTCTCATTATTCAGGCTTTGCGATATCATTGGTCTCAATGAATCATTAAAACCAATTATTTACTGAGCTTGAATACAGAGGGCAAGACGCAGTGATTAGAGTAGCGATCAACGGGTTTGGGCGCATCGGACGCAACTTTGCGCGATGCTGGCTGACCAGAGAGAATAGCCAGATAGACTTAGTGGGCATCAATGATACTTCTGACCCAAGAACGAATGCCCATTTGCTGAAATACGACACGATGCTGGGGAAATTGGACGCTGACGTCAGCGCTGATGACAACTCCATTATCGTTAATGGCAAAACTATTAAATGTGTATCCGATCGCAACCCGCTAAACTTGCCCTGGGCTGATTGGGCAGTTGACCTGGTTATCGAGTCAACTGGTGTTTTTGTCAGCCGAGAGGGAGCTTCAAAGCACATAGCAGCGGGTGCCAAGAAAGTCATGATTACTGCCCCTGCCAAAGGGGATGATGTTGGCACGTTTGTAGTAGGTGTTAACGATCACCACTACGAACACAGCAAGCATGACATTGTCAGCAATGCTAGCTGTACGACCAACTGTCTATCCCCCTTTGCTAAAGTGCTGCACGAACACTTTGGCATCATCAAAGGGACGATGACCACAACCCACAGCTACACAGGTGACCAGCGCCTTTTGGATGCTAGCCACCGGGATGTTCGCAGGGCACGGGCAGCAGCGATGAATATCGTGCCAACCAGCACGGGTGCTGCGAAGGCTGTCGGGTTGGTTCTGCCCGAACTCAAGGGTAAACTCAACGGTATCGCTCTGCGCGTACCAACACCGAATGTGTCTGTAGTTGACTTGGTCATTCAAGTTGAGAAAAGCACGATTGCCGAGCAGGTGAATGCTGTTCTCAAAGAAGCTGCTGAAGGTCCACTGAAGGGTATTTTGGCATACAGCGACCTACCGCTAGTTTCAACTGACTACAAAGGTCACGATGCCTCTTCAATTGTGGATGCCAGCCTGACAATGGTTATGGGTGGTGACATGGTGAAGGTCGTTGCCTGGTACGACAACGAGTGGGGTTACTCTCAACGAGTTGTAGATTTGGCTGAAATCATTGCTCAGAAGTGGGAAAAGTAGAGTATTTTGAACTCTACAAAGCCTCAGTCCATGTGAACTGAATTTCGCTTCAGCCTGGGAAAGCATTTCCCAGGCTTATATATTTTTTATTTGACTCTTATTTGACAACTATAAAAAAAAGACAGAAGATTTTACTTCTTCTGCCTTCTGGTACGGGCTAGGAGGGATTCGAACCCCCGACACCGTGGTCCGTAGCCACGTGCTCTAGTCCACTGAGCTACAAGCCCTTGAGCAAGCAAGTGTGTTTGACTCACCCTCACCCACCGATTACTAATCGTAGCACACCTAAAAAAATGCCGCAAGAAATTTCTTCAACTCAATCCTTGACTCATTTAGACACTCAGGGTCAAGCCCAGATGGTCGATGTCTCTGCCAAGACTCCCACCCAACGGCAAGCTGTTGCAGCGGCTCAAGTCCGGATGAATGCTGCTACCTTTAACGCGATTGAAGCGGGTAATGCGCCCAAGGGAGATGTCATTGGCACAGCCCGGATAGCAGGCATCATGGCAGCCAAGCAAACCTCCCAACTCATTCCTCTGTGTCATCCCTTACCGCTACATAAAGTAGAAGTCCAAATTACGCCTGACTCGGAACTGCCGGGATATCAAATTCAAGCGTCGGTGACGACCAAAGCTGAAACTGGTGTGGAAATGGAAGCGCTGACAGCCGTATCCATCGCCGCCCTTACTCTCTATGACATGGCAAAAGCTCTAGAAAAGTCGATTCAGATTGAATCGATTCGCCTGTTGAGTAAAACTGGTGGCAAATCAGGAGATTATCTCCGGCAGGAGAATTGATGGCTAGCAACGTAGAATTAATCTAGTTGTTAGACCAAACATCTAACCACCAACTACTAACTACTAGCTACTCACTACTTCCATGCCTCCTCGTTGGCCTCGCAAACCCGATCGCAATGACCCAGACTACCGCAAATTAGATGACCGGATGAACTTTGCCCTCCATGTGGCAATTTTTGCCGCTTGTAACTCCGGAATCTGGTTTTTCCGCACCCTACAGAATGCCGACTGGCGCTGGGCGTATTTAGTTACCGGAGTGTGGGCGTTGATTTTACTAGGACACGGGGTTTATATCTTTGCGATCGCAAATTACTCCCCGTTGTCTGCCAAAGATGCCCCGACAAAATCTTCCTAAAGTTCAACCAACCACCATAAACCCCGCAGTAGTATTGATCGCACACCTTATCGAATTCAGTAGAGAGCGTTAATCACTATGGCTAAAACTAACACTACAGAATTCATCGAAGACCTTGCGGCTGATATTGGCAAGGAAGTCTACATCGACATTGCCAAGTGGCACCTCTATTTATCAGATGCTCACTTGGCTACGGTTGTTGCCCAACGAGTCTATCCTCTGCTGACGAATAACACCCTAGAGGAAAGCGAAGTACTCAAGGTTTTGGCAGATATCTCAGTGCCGTTAGGTGGCGGGAAACGGGAAGTGCCTTTAATTGACCTACTGCCGACGCGCTGCCAAGTGAACCTGATGGATTTGCTGGAAGAGTATCAGCGAAAACTCTGACGCTCTATTTGGAGGATTAGTATCATAGGGGCGTTATCTGCGATCGCTGGCCTGAAGATCGATGTTTAGCGATCGCTTGAAACTACACGGCTAACTTTTTGGTGAGTTGTTCGCCTAGCGCTCAGTTCATGATTTTCCGCGTACTACCCTGAGTGCAGGCAGCCAACCTGTTGGATTTGATTACAACGATTGCTCTAACGCTCTTAGGGCTTTTTCTCCCCACCAAGCCCCCTCCCAACGAGGCATATCTTGCGGACAGGTCATCAAAACAGTCTTAGGATGTACTCGATGCTTTTCCTGTTGAGTTAAAGTCTCAACTTGCTGCTCATCATCCCATAAAGCATCCTCATTCAGCACAATACTGTAACGTTCCGATAGCCAATCTGGGAACTCTATAAATTCTGGGAAAAGTAATAACTGTTTTTCTGTTTGTGAGAGGGTTTCCGACGCTTCACTCGCCCTAGAGGAGTTTGATTTGTACCAGTTATTGGAATCAAAAATTAGCATCGCTCTCTCCTACCTTTACAGTTACCGTTCCAATCTACAAGGATATCTAGGAGAGCCGCTTTGTACTGAATCCTGAAAATTTGTGATTTTTAGATTTAGAATGAGCGATCTTTAGAGGCAATTTTTGTGAAACTTGTCAGGATTCAATAGTGATTCACATCACTATTTTTACTTTGAGGGACAGAAAGTAGTGGAGCGATCGCCTTAAGATTTACTGGAGGAATAAAAGAGCGATCGCGAAATGCCAGTTTTCTCAGCCATCAACATGCACCAATTTCAACAATTGGCTACTGCGAGGGTACTGTCTCCTGGAGATTACCCAAGTTGAAGAGGAAGGGGACAGTACTCTTAGAGTCACCACCCATAACCAGCACTTTTGGCATCTGAGCGCCTCCTGCTCTCCACGCTTCTATTGCTTCTTTTTGCAGCACCAATTGACCCCCTTGCGCTCTTAGCGTTTCGGCTAAAAGTCTTTGCGCTTCCGCTTTTCCCTTGGCGCGATTGACTTCTGCTTGGGCTTGTTGCTCGGCTTCCCGCGCTATATATACCGCTCGTTGTGCCCGTTGTTCGGCGATTTGTTTCTCCTCAACTGCTTTAGAAAACTCTGGAGAAAATGCGAGGTCTACTACACTGGTATCCAACACGAGAATTCCGTATTTTTCCAAGCGCTCGCCTAAAGCCGTATCAAAATCTTGTTTGAGTTCGCTCCGTTTCGTAATCGCTTCTTCTACCGTTCTTCTCGCCGCAGCAATTTTAAACGATTCCTGAGTCTGGGGCGCAATAATTTTCGAGACGATATTCTGTAACGTACCCTGTTTGCGTCTAATCTCCACTACCTGTGTTGGATCGAGACGAAAGTTGATCGCAAAGCTTGCCGACAAATCTTGTAAATCTCTAGTAGAACTCTGCGCCGGAACTTCAAACTTTTGCACGGTTACATCATAGATGTCTACGGTTGAGATTAGGGGCGGTTTGAGATGAATTCCTTCTAACAACGCTCCATCTTTAGCTTTACCCAAAATACTCAACACTCCGGCTTGTCCTGGGTTGATGATGACAAACGAACTAAAGCTGAGGAGAAGAAGGGCTGCCGCTACAATCCCCCCAACTACAGCTTGCCAATTCTGTGAATTCTGATACTTCAAGTTCTCCTCTCTTTGCACAAAGCCACTGGGGACTACTTCTAGCCTACCAATGACCCATGTTAGTACTGATTTTCTAGTGCTTGGAGCGAGCTTGACCGATTTAGGCTTTGCATCTGTTGGAGTTGTCTTTAGCCCTCGCCTCAGCTAGACATATTCGAGCTGTCGTGCCTGAGCCAGATCGCGAACTAGGGGTAGCCTGGAGCGAATATAGACGGCAATTGAATCAAGCTGGTCGCTGTTGAGCGAACATTGCTGTCTCAGTTGCTGAATCAACTGTTCTACCAACTTAGAATCATCGAGTGCCATTAAAGTGACGGTCTGAGTCGCTTCTACCACAGACCAAAACTGGCGTAGGATTGAGGAATTCATGGGTTCACTAGAAGATTGGTGTGTTGTTTGAGGAATTTAAGATTTTCTTTAGATTCCCCTTGCGCTTAGCATAGACCTGGGTTGTGGCTAATGGACATCTGCTTTGCAAAACGCTAAAAAAGTCATTGAATCTAAAGGAAACATTAAACTTCGTCGGAGAACAGGAGTTAAGGTAATTGCAACTGGGCTTGGGTGTTGAAGAATTGGCGTGTCAGTCCTTGGGTCACTAAAACTGTAGTGATGAGGCACGTAAAGGCAAGCATTAACATGATCAGTATCTGGTAAGACGCTGCATTCAGGGGGTCAATACCACTGAGCAATTGACCTGTAATTATTCCCGGTAGCGTAACGACACCGACGACCATCATCTGGTTAAGGGTGGGAATTAGTCCAGCACGCACCGCCTCTTTGCGATAAGCGGCTACAGCTTGTTGCGGTGTTGCACCTAAGCTGAGATGGGTTTCAATTTCGAGACGGCTACTGTTAATCGTGCTGACGAGGCGTTCCCCTGCGATCGCAGCTCCATTCATGGCATTTCCGAGTACAATACCTGCCAAGGGAATGAGATACTGCGGCTCGTACCAAGTTTTGGGTTGAATAATCAACGCATTGGTGTAACACAATGTTAGTGCGGTACTGAAGAACATCGAACCCAGCACGATGGGTATCACTCTGGGAACCTTTTTGCTAATGCGGTTACGAGCCGTGATGGTGGCAATCGTCAACATCACGAGCAAGACGCCTAGAACAGCGAAGGGGTTTTTTAAGGCAAAAATCACAGCGAGCAGATATCCGACGACCAAAAGCTGAAGGATTGTTCGCCCTGTTGCGATCGCAAGTTGAAATTCCAGCCCCAACTTTTGCCAACTCGATACGCCAATTGCGATCGCTATCAGACCCAATGCCCAGACCAAGTCGGTCAGGTCAAGCTCGATTAAAGAATTCACGTCTAGCCGACTCTACTCGCATCGTTGACTATTTTGTCAGATTCTTGAGCGATCGCGTTATTATCTGGTACCTCAGGAGTTAGGCAAAATTCGCTGTAATACCCTCGCAATGGCGTAGGGTGCGTTGCAACGCACCCTACAATTTTCGTAAGTCCTGACCTGCAACCAGAAGGGAAGAGCGTTGCTGTTATCGCCGCACCCCCCACCGTTCTTTTCACTAACTAGTGCCTGAAACAATTTGAGAGCTTTATTATTCTGTAGAAATAAGGTAATGGGAACGCCTGGATTCCCTTTTGCAGGAAAATTTGGTTTATTTAAGTAAAAATTCTAGGTGTAAGCGAGTGAATAACATTCCCCCTATTGACCTGAAGCGACAGTACAAAACGATAGGCGAACAAGTGAGCGCTGCTGTTCAGGACGTTTTG
>DATNPC010001038.1:0-10116 GCA_036703375.1 Allocoleopsis sp. | reverse complement strand
CACGGTCACTGGAGCCGAAGAGTAAAAGATAAAAACATTACGCTCTTCCATTGCTTGAGCCATGCATCTCCATGACCCGTTTTTACCCTGATAATTCATTTTCAGGATTGGCTGGTCTTCATCTTGAAAGAACTGCCAGTTTTCTTCCTTAAAGAAGCTAACGATTGCTTCAAATATCGGAGAGCTAGAAATTTGTTTTTGAGAAACTTCTTCTTGAGGCGCTGTGGCAAAGTTGGAAACCATAATCATCACTCCTGGTTATCCGAGAAGCAGGTGTTCTGCTTTTTCTACTTTTATATGTCTCTGGTGCTACTGCCACTTATGCAGTCAATGTAGAGACGCGATATGTCACGTCTCTACAAGGTAACTGTACGCAAAAACTGGTCACTGGTCACTGGTCACTGATAACTGGTAACTGAAAGCGCTCGCACTTCCAGTTCCTCTCATCAATCCATCCCCAACGCATCCGTGGGTTCATCGACACCTAGATAACGCTAACTGTGGCATCAGTCGCTCTAACACCTGCTTGAGAACCATCGCCGTCCAATCCACATCGGCTTCGGTAGTCTCTCGTCCCAATGTGAGACGAATTCCACCCAGAGCAATGCAGTCTTTGTAACCCATCGCCTTCAGGATAGGACTAGGGCTGAGCTTACCGCTGTGACAGGCAGAACCAGCACTAATGCCAATCCCTGCTAGGTTGAGCTGACGCACGAGGGTTTTGCCAGTGACGGTTTTCCCATCCCCGACGATCGCAAAACTAACATGATGCGGTAAGCGGTGAACTCGCGAACCTGTCGGGATTAAGTGCGAGGTATCGCTAAGTTGGTCAAATAAGCGATCGCGTAATTGGATTAATCGCGGCGTTTCCGTTGCCATTTCCGCTGCTGCCAGCTCTGCTGCCGCGCCAAAACCGGCGATCATGGGAACAGCTTGAGTCCCAGAGCGCATCTGGATTTCTTGCCCTCCCCCCATCAGCAGTGGCACTAACTCAACGCCCGGACGAATATAAAGCGCCCCTGCGCCTTGAGGGCCATAAAGCTTATGGCTGGACATCGAGAGCAAATCCACAGGCAACTGCTGCACGTCTATGGGTAGGCGTCCGGCAACTTGAACGGCATCGGTGTGAAACAAGATACCGAACCGACGCGCAACTTCACCTAGAGCGTGAATGGGTTGCAGCGTACCCACTTCGCTCTGACCGTAGATAATCGAGACTAAGACGGTGTTCGGTCGGATCGCAGCCTCCAACTCGCTAGGATTAACCCGTCCCTGCCGATCCACTGGCAAGCGCGTGACTTCCCAACCGCACTGTTCCAACCAGCGCACGGATTCTGCGATCGCGGAATGTTCGATACTCGAAATTATCAAATGCTGTGGCACTCTGTGACTCTGTACCACACCCATAATCGCTAGATTATCGGCTTCCGTACCCCCAGAGGTGAAGACAATGGACTCTGCCGGGGCATTAATCAATCCAGCCACCTGCATTCTCGCCTGTTCTAGGACTGTTGCGGCTCGTTGTCCCCACTCATGCAGGCTGGACGGATTGCCCCACTGTTCGTTGAGGACATCTTGCATCGCCGCGATCGCTTCGGGTCGCGTCGGTGTAGTGGCACTATAATCTAGATAAATTTGCATTAGCGATCGGGTATTGTCACAATCAGCGACAGGCTGTTTCTATTCTCAGGATATAGTTTCTTCGCTTTGACGGAACGACAGGCACTCCAACAACTCGATGCTGTCAGAATTTTCTATGACTTTTCCTTCAAACCAAACTAGATTACCAAACTCAATTGAGATTTCCCTGAGTTTTAATAAAGCTCACTACTTTGGATAGAGACGCAACAGATCTCCCTCCCCCTAGCTAACTGCCTGGTTTATCAACGTTGTAATCTTCATGAGACAAGACTGCATGAGGGACTAAAAGACTCCCGCAGTCGTGACAAATCATCCGGTAATTGCGAGTCACCGGAATACTGACAATCCAGCGGTTGTGGCGTAGCCGCTTGCCACCAAATTCTCGATAATTCTTGTTACTTGCTAAACCTGCAATAATCGCACGAGCTTTTACCACCACATGCGCGGGAAGATCTTTTAAATCGATCGGATCTGCCGCAAAGGTGGACTCCCACTCCAGTTTTTGTTGTTTTTTTTCTTCCCGCGCCCTGTGTTCTTGTTCGCATCGGTGGCAAGCTTGGCCGTACCCCTTGTGACCGCACGGGAATGTCTTTTTTCTTCTCGACATAGGACAGTGGTAAGGGTTCTCGTCCCACAATTTCACAATGCTGCTACCCTGTGAGCAATTTCCCTATTTAAGCGGTTGAACAAGATGCGAACATAAGTCCGCTGACAATTAGTTTACGTTAGTTCAAGAACTGTAGATCTTGATTGTTCGGGTGAAACAGGGAACTCTAATTTCATACAGCTTTCCCGTGCCTCGATCGGAAAATTTCTCGTGCATTGGCTTTCTCAACTCGATCGGTGTTTCGTGTGGAACACGACTGCTAGTACTGACTCTAGCTGCCTGCCAAAAAGTTCAATCCATTAGATATATCGTTTAACTTCCCTAGCGCAAAACCCCTCTCGCACTGACCTTTTGCTAAGTCACTGCTACACCTAGAGCATCAGTTTAGTAATCATAGGGACTCCTGCTTCTATGATTGCTGAACCAACCTTCTAGCGATCGCGCGTTGGGGCTGTTCTACTCGCTGGTTAGTACTCACCGCTTTCTCAATTCAGTCACTTTGCCGTGGAATTGCGGAGAGTCATCGCCCTCTCTATCTTCAAGTTCCGCAATATCCGCCTTGTTCTGACATCTATATCAACGGAATACTCAACTACAACCCACCTTGGTATCCAGCAGGCTGGAGTTTACAAGATTGTTCGCCATATCAGCATGGAATTTGTAACAGATTCGATCGCGTCTTTTCAGCGCAAGTACCCAAACGTTAAACGAGTAGTCGGGTTCGTTCTCTTCTTAATTCTTGGATTCCTACTGGTTAATAACTTCCGACCATCACCACAGTCGGAAGTCGTCAAGCCTTTGCCCCAAGACCCGGAAGTCAAGGTCTATTTCAACCATAACGAAGCCGCTAAGTACGAAGACCCCTATCGGCACTTGAGGCGGAAAGGGGACAATCTCGAACAACAGATGATTGATGCTATTAAGCGGGCAGAGTCTACTGTAGATGTAGCGGTTATGGAGTTCAGACTGCCTAAAGTTGCTGAAGCCCTAATCGCTAAACATTCCAATGGGGTCAAAATTAGAGTACTAATTGACAACAAGTACAACAAAACCCTATCGGACTACACGCCCGAAGCAATTTCCCGAATGAATCCGCATGACAAACTGGCATTTGAACAGTTGAAGCTCTATCCGGCTGATGCATTGGCTCGACTGCGCGAGAGTGGTATTGAGATTAAAGATGATACGTCGGGTGGTGCGACTAAAGGTAGCGGATTAATGCACCACAAATTTATTGTTATCGATGGGACAACCACGATCATCTCCAGTGGCAACTTCACTACATCAGATATGCACGGGGATTTTAATAACCTGGAAAGTCGAGGGAATCCGAACAATATGGTTGTTGTCCCCGATAATATCGAGCTAGCTCAAGCGTTTACTGATGAATTTAACGCGATGTGGCAGGGATTATTCAAATCTCATAAGCCCTACCGAACGCCTCTAACCATTCCCGTGGGAGAGGGAACGATGACAGTCAATTTCTCCCCATCGAGTAGGAAGCAAGATATCGAAAAGACGAGTAACGGACTCATTGCCGATTTTTTGGCACAGACCTTATCCAGCGTGCATATTGCAGTATTTGTTTATTCAGATCAGACGATTAGCAACACGCTGGGTGAGGTGCATGATAAAGGCGTAGAAGATATTAAAGTGCTGATAGACCCAGATTTTTATACAAAACCATACTCGAAAGCCTTTGATGCGATGGGAGTATGCCCTGCTCTAGGTAAGCGAAAGAGCAAAATTCAAGTGCATCCCTGGGACAATCCCATAACCACCGTGGGATTTCCGATCGCTCCATCCGGCGATCGCGGAGTGCATAGTAAGATGGCAATCTTGGACGGTCGAGTGACAATCGCTGGCAGTCACAACTGGTCTAATTCTGGGAACTACTTGAACGATGAAACATTGATCGCGATCGACAATCCTATAGTTGCCGCACACTACGAACGGGAATTCAGCCGTCTTTATAAAACAGCGGTAGTGGGTCTCAAGAGTTTACCGCATGCCCAACCATGCGGAAGCGATCGCTCGGGCGGTTCAGGACAACCCGTTAGCCCAGCCGATTTAGATTCCGTATCTTCCGATGGTTAGGACTTTCTTTAACTGCCCAAATGATCGCACACTAGTAATAGCCTTCTGCCCTCTACCTTATGCCTTCTGCCTTTCGCTATAAATCTGAGAAGGGCGAAGCATTTGCGGATAAAAACCCGGATTTATCGATGAAATCCGGGCACAAATGCTTTGCCCCTACAGATGGTGTTCGTGCGTAAGTCCTGAGCCTAAAAATCATCGAGGAACTGACTTAGGCGGCTCAACATTGGATCGACATCTTGAGGAATAGAACTCGCAGAAGCCGCTACTTCTACCGCTTTTTCTTGCTGAGGAAGAGGCACGGGGGGCGATATGCGATCGCTTAACGGCTGCCGCTCGATCGCACTTGCCAACTGAGCTACCTGTTGAGACAGTTGATTCAGTTGGCGTTCTAGCGTCTCCAATCGGCCAGATTCCTTGGCAAAAAAACGTTGTTCAAAGTCAGCTAATTGACGTTGGACGTCAGGGGAGGGCTGTTCCCTCTGGGGTGTTTTCGGGCTAGGGCGCACAGATTCGGGTACGCACAAAAATTGCCATAACGCCTCTTTACAGAGGTCGCTGAAGGTCTTGTACGGTTGTCTCATCAACTCAGCCTCGACAACCGCTAACAAACTTTGGTCAGCAACCTCTTGATTGAACGTAACCGATTTAACTGTTTTTTTTGACCAAGGAAACATCAGTTTTAAGCCCTAGCCGCGCGAACTGCGGATGCCGCTAATTGTGCCTCTCCATAAATATACTGCCCTAACGCATTCGCTTGCCGGGAGGGTGCAGCTAAGTGAGCGTTAATCTTTGCTTCTTTGAGCAGACGTTGGATATCATCCCAGAAAAATTCACCGCCGCCTCCAGTGAGGATAACATCGGTCACGCGCTCTGGTAGCCAAGCGAGGACTCGGCTGCAAATTTCACGCGAAAAGCTTTCTTTGAGATTGGGCAGAATATCGTCCAGATTAGTCGGCTTGGTTGCTCCTCTGGGACGGTAGAAGCGATCGCCTTTCGGACGGTTCACGGCTGAAATTAAGGATAGAGACTGACTATCAGCACCTTCAATGTGGGACGCCACTTGCTCGTAAAACTGGCTCATGGCAAAGGCTTCGCTCTTCGACGCACCTCGGGCAAACCGGAAGCTATCGACCATTAAACAATCGGTGGTTTGGTGTCCAATATCGATGATTCCCACTGAGAGTTTGGTAAAGTCGGGGCTGGGGCCTTTTTTGCCTTGAGTTTCACACCACAGGAGACTCCCATATCCTTCTGGCATGATCCACACTTTAGTAATATTGAGCGTTACTGACTCACCTCGATAGTTCATGACGTGAGGACCGCTCAGCAAGCTAACTAGCTGTTCCTTTTCCCGTTCAAACTGATCTTGAGACAGATAAGGTAGACCCAGAACGATAGATATATCGTCTTTGAGATTGAAATACCCAGCACAGGCCAACACTTTTGCTAGTGCATCCTCAACTTTAGACTGACCTACTCCGAGATTGGCTCCGAAGTCAGCTGCCAACTGACCGACAGCGTACCCCTTTCCTTGATACTCCAGCCACATATCCAACAAGGGGTCTGTGGTACGAGCTTCAAAGATTCCTCCACGAGCTTGTTCCATAGACAGTTGCTTCACGTTGGCAGGAATGAAAACCACATTGTTGGGGTCTCGTGTCACGCAAGTCTTGGTAGATGTCCTTCCCAAGTCAACGCTGAGAATCGATTTCACTTGATTCGTCGGTGGCTTAGTATTACCGGGAGTCGGCGTCGGCTTAACGTTATTCATCGGGGTAGCAGCGGACGGTTGGACTGTCATGAAAACTCCTAATCACACTTAGCTTCAACAAATTATCATGCTCATCCCACAAAAGTGCAGAGCAACTCAAAAAAATCTTGCAGGCGATCGCTATTCGTAGATGCCAGAGAGAATTTTTTTAGTCTAGACCAAAATTTGCCAGTTTGATTTTCCGGCAAGAGTAGGTAAATAATCGCATTGACATCGATCGGCTGACTTTGGCTCAAGCTTACAGCGCTTTTGAGGAATTTTCAGGGGTAGGAAAAATTCAATTGATTTGAGGAAAATTTTCTTTGATAACCCAACTGTTATAGCTTATGTTGAATGGTTTTTCTTTAATGGTTGCCACAGGTACCAAATGAGTCCCACTGGAACTCCGCTAACAGGAGAGGAGTAGCCCCGGTAATGATTCCAGTCAATAGAAACTGCCAAGCAGCACAGTAGGGCAGAATGCATATACTGAGTAGGTGAACCAATCCAGTGAGAATTAGAGTACGCGATCGCATTCCGATGCCAGTAGCCAAGTAGCCCAGAGCAATCAATCCTAACCACAAGGAACAGAGGTTCATTAATACCGTTGCCCAACCTAAGCAGATGCTCAAATCGGTAATCGCTAAACCAACTAGCATCAGGATTGCCCAGCTATAAAGAATCCAGCCTAACTCTTGTTTCACCCAAGAGGGTGTTAAAGCCACCATACTCAACGTGCCAGTTACAGTCAGGACTGACCACCAAATTGCTTGAGTGAACCAACTAATGGGAACATACTGGGCTGTGATAAAAATTAAAGCTGAGATGACTCCCCAAACAATACAAGCTTGATCGAGCTGGGTATAAAACGTTGAGTAGAGAGTCATATCTCCAACTTGCCAGTGCAATCGCCACAGTCCTGGACTATCTGGCAAACCTACAATCCTTTGTTTTCGGCACAACAGCGGTGCATTAGGGTTAAAAAAAGTCATTGTAAAGTTACTTAAAAATTACGATCAGTAAATAATTGATTGCTAAGTCTTAAAGTTTTATCTTGAATTACTTGAATTATAAGAAACCCACTAGCATCATCATCTTTCAGCAACGATTTTTTAGAAATCTATCGGCAGAAACGATCGGCTCGGAGAGACAATCTGCCTGTAGAAATAGTCATCGCCTCTCAATCGTGACGACTGGAACATCACTAAGTCTTTAATCTTTCTTAAAGAATTTGATGCTTGATTAATAAGAAACGACTCTGAAAATAGTTTTTCAGAGCCGTTGTTATCTGGAAGTTCATGATGAACTATTTCGGGTGGGCTAGCGGTCTCATACCAAATCTGGGTTGACTACCCCCTTTATTCTGGAAAAAGCAGGGGGGCAGGGGAGAAAAAACACCGGAACTAAAAAAGGGGTTATGAAAGCGGATTTGGTTTCAACGGCTGTCAAAGGTTCCAGACAATAGTTTTGCCTAATTGGATTAAGGCTTCAGCACAACTTTGATGCAGTTATCTTTCTTGTGCTTGAAAATTTCGTAGCCTTTTGGCGCATCCTCTAGGCTCATCTTGTGAGTGATGACAAATGAAGGGTCGATCTCGCCGTTCCGGATGCGTTCGAGTAAGGGGCGCAAGTAGCGATGAACGTGTGTTTGCCCCATTTTGAACGTCAAGCCTTTATTGAACGCCGCACCCATGGGGACTTTGTCGAGGAAGCCACCATAAACTCCTGCTAGCGAGACGTGACCACCTTTTCGACAGGAGACGATGACTTGCCGCAAGGCGGTGGGTCGATCGGTTTCCAGCCGCACGGCTTGCTTGGCTTTGTCATAAAATGCCATAGCATCTGTACCGTGGGCTTCCATACCAACGGCGTCAAGGCAAGCATCGGGGCCGCGTCCGCCTGTCATTTCTTTTAGCGCTTCGCCGACATCGACTTCCTCGTAGTTGAGAACTTCGGCGTTGCACTGTTCCTTTGCCATTTGGAGGCGTTCGGGAATGCGATCGATCGCAATTACGCGATCGGCACCCAGCAGATAGGCACTCTTAATCGCAAACTGTCCGACTGGGCCGCAACCCCAAACGGCGACGGTATCTCCTGGTTTGATGTTGCAGTTTTCAGCTGCCATGTAGCCAGTGGGGAAGATATCAGTCAGGAAGAGTACCTGTTCGTCTGCCAGTCCATCAGGTATCTTGAACAAGCCAACATCAGCAAACGGTACCCGTGCATATTCGGCCTGCCCCCCGGCATATCCGCCCAACATGTGGGAGTAGCCAAACAGTCCTGCTGGTGAATGACCGTATAGTTTCTCAGCCATCCAAGCATTTGGGTTGGAGTTATCGCATAGCGACCACAAATCCCGTTGGCAGAAGAAGCAGTTGCCGCAGGAAATTGTGAAAGGGACAACAACGCGATCGCCAATTTGCAGGTTTTTCACCGCGCTGCCTAGCTCGACGACTTCCCCCATAAATTCATGGCCGAGGATATCGCCTGCCTGCATTGATGGGATGAAACCGTCGTAAAGGTGTAGATCTGACCCGCAGATTGCTGTTGATGTGATTTTGACAATAGCATCGCGCGGATTGATAATTTTGGGGTCAGGTACCGTATCAACCCGCACATCATTGGCACCGTGCCAGCAAACAGCTTTCATTTCAGTATTCTCCTTGAGTAAGGGGTGAGTAGTTATTGGTCAAGAGTCAGCAGCGAAGAACAACGAACAACCTTCGCACTAACCTCAATCTCCCCTCACCGCATCTCCCACATCTTCTAAAACTTTTTTGGTTCCCGGATACAGGGGTTGGTCAAGATTCAGCTTTTCTCGAACATTGTCGGCTACATTTTCCAGATTTCTCTTCACACTCTTTTGAGGCTTGCTCAGGTTTTCACCAATCTGTTTAGTGGTTTCTGAAGTGGGTTGAGGATTTTTATTGTCCTTGAATATTTCATTAACTGTCTCTTGGTCATTGTCCCGGAACGGACTATCTTGGCTGTTGACTTTATACTTGATCGCTTCAGGAGTTAGAGGTTCAGCGTGGGCTTGCAAAAAAGAGTCGTTGCTCAGGGTCGCATTCAACAAAAGGGCAATACTGACCAAAGAAAGGGTTAAAACTACGCGGACTAAAACGTTTTGTAGCCAAGAGATGATTCGATTCATCAAAATTCTCCTATTCAGATTTTAGGGTTTCAAAATTACTTTGATACTGTTGCCGTTGTTGACAAAGTTAAAAAGCTTTCTGTACAAACTTTCTTGCCTTCTGCCTTCTGTCTCCTGCCTGCTCCTAGGGAGAACGCTTCGCCAGACTGATGCTTAACGTCTTCCAGAAGGTTGACCTTCATTTGTCGCAATCTCGCCTGCTTCCATTAACATCTTGAAGCGGCTGAGTTCATCACCGATTTGTTGTTGGGGTTCTTCGCCAAATAGTTTAGCGATCGCATCTCCAACGGCTCCACCGGGTGGGTTATATTCGATCGCAACTTTGACCTCAGTACCCCGTCCGGCGGGTGCGGGTTTAAAGCGTACAAACCCGGAATTATCGATATCTGCTCCTTCAACTGAAGCCCAGGCAATTAAGCGGTTTTCTTCGTCTTTGATGATGTCGGCATCCCATTCGACGCTGCCACCCATCGGTGCGCTACTAATCCAATGCGATCGGGTATTATCGATAACTCGGATGTGCTTAACATGCTTCATAAAGCGCGGCAGATTCTCAAAGTTGCGCCAAAAGCGATAGAGTTCCTCTGGAGATTTATTGCTAATCGTCACGCTCTTTTCCACTGTGATGCTCTTATTCATGCCAAGTGCGTCCTGAATACCAGTTTGAGCCGTTGCGCCGCGATAAATCAGCCCTCCACCGGCGAGAGCTGTTAGCGCGCCTCTGAGGGAACCTTGTTTAAGGCCTAAAAGAACTAGTGCGCCTCCACCAATTAGCGTTGCCCAGCGTTCGGTATCGCTAACGTTACTCGTTTCACTGGGTTTAGGTGTGGGATTGATTGACACGTCTTGTCCTGATGTCATTTT